>CAXTDH010000038.1:0-6596 GCA_964242405.1 uncultured Rhizobacter sp.
CATCCAGGGCATGCGGGTCACCGACGACGAGACGATGGAAGTCGTCGAGTGGGGACTCGCCGGCCAGGTCCAGCAGGACATCGTCGGCCTGATCAACGTCGCCGGCGGCAAGGCGGTCGGATTGACGGGTCGTGACGGCGGCCTGATCCGGGCGCGTAAGCTGCGGATGGTCGACCAGAAGGACCCGAGCAAGGTCTACGACGTCGGCAACGTCGGCGAGATCGAGTCGATCGACCCGTCGGTCGTCAAGGCGCTGCAGGACGACCAGTTCATCCCGGTGATCTCGCCGCTCGGCTTCGGTGTCGACAACGAGAACTACAACATCAACGCCGACGTGGTCGCCGGCAAGCTCGCCGAGGTGCTCAAGGCCGAGAAGCTGGTGATGCTGACCAACATCCCCGGCGTGCTGAACAAGGCCGGCCAGTTGCTGACGAACCTAAGCGCCCGCGAGATCGACGAGCTGTTCGCCGACGGCACCATCAGCGGCGGCATGCTGCCGAAGATCAGCTCGGCGCTCGATGCGGCGAGGAACGGCGTCAACACGGTGCACGTCATCGACGGCCGGGTGCCGCATGCACTGCTGCTGGAAGTGCTGACCGAGCAGGCCTACGGGACGATGATCCGCTCGCGGTAGATGACGCCCCCCGACCAATGGGTACATCGGCCACCCCCCGAGGGGGGCGCAGGCCGGCTTGGGAGCGGCCCGGCGCTCGGCCAGCGATGACGGCTGCCCACCCGACAGCGGCCTCGGCCGGCCTTACCCGTCGAAAAACCGTCTGGCTCTTCGACCTCGACAACACCTTGCACGACGCCAGCCATGCGGTGTTCGGCCAGTTGCATGTCGCCATGAATGCCTACATCGTCGACCGTCTGGGCGTCGACGAAGCCGAGGCGGCGCGGCTGCGCCAGCTCTACTTCCGGCGCTACGGGGCGACGTTGACCGGCCTGGTGCGGCACCACGGCGTCGACCCGGCTCACTTCCTGGCCGAGACCCATCGCCACCAGCACCTCGAGTCATTGGTTCGTACCAGCGCCCATGACCGTGCGGCCCTGCGGCAACTGCCCGGGGCCCGCTTCATCCTGACCAACGCGCCGCGCCGCTACGCGCTCCGGGTGCTGGGTGCACTCAAGCTGCGCCGCAGCTTCGATGCCGTCCTCAGCATCGAGAACATGACGATGTTCGGCCAGCTCCGGCCCAAGCCCGATGTGCGGATGATGCGGCGCATCGTCGCCCGGCTGAAGGTCAGGGCGAGCGACTGCGTGCTCGTCGAGGACATGCTCGACAACCAGAAGGCGGCGCGCCGCATCGGCATGCGGACGGTCTGGATGCAGCGCTACCTCGGCGGCCGCTACCGGGGCGCGCCGCACGAAGGCCGGCCGCCCAACCGGGGCGCCTGGGTCGGCACCGACTCCACCGCCCAGCGGCCGCGCCGCTGTCCGAGCCCGAGCTACGTCGGCACGAAGATTCGCGGCCTTCGCGAACTGCTGTCCCGATGACGGCGTCGATGCCGCGTTTCGCGGCAACCGCCCAGCCGAGCATGTCGACGATCACGATCGGCGACGAAGCGCTGATGTTGTTGCCCGAGAAGGCGGTGTTCCTGCCGGATGGCGATACCCTGCTGGTCGCCGACGTTCACTTCGGCAAGGCGACGACCTTTCGACGGCTCGGCGTGCCGGTGCCGAGCGGCACGACCGCGGACACGCTGGCCCGCCTGTCCTCCCTGGTTCACCGCATGGCGGCGCGCCGCATCGTCTTTCTCGGCGACTTCCTGCACTCCGCCCATGCGCATGGCGACACGACCCGGCTGGCGCTGCAAGCCTGGCGCGACCGTCACCCCCATCTCGACCTGGTGCTGGTGCGCGGCAACCACGACGACCGGGCCGGCGACCCGCCGCCCGAACTCGGCATCGAAGTCGTCGACGAACCGCTGATGTACCGACAACTCGCGCTCTGCCATCACCCGCGCCCCGTCGCCGGTGCGTTCACCCTCGCCGGCCACCTCCACCCTTGCATCAGCGTCGGCGGACGTGCCCACGACTGGCACCGCCTGCCCTGCTACTGGTTCACGCCGCAGGTTGGCGTGCTGCCCGCGTTCGGCGCGTTCACCGGCATGCAGGCGATCCGCGCGCACCGGGGCGAGCGGGTGTTCGCGGTGACCCCGGAGCGGGTCTTCGAGCTGCAGCCGAAGGCCGTCGAACGGCGCTGAACGGCGCTTCGAGCGGCACTTTCGAGAGGCCGCCGCCGCTACACTGCCGCCTCCTCTACGAGCCGCCGAGCTGCTGATCGCCAAGCTGCCGAGCCGCAGAGTTGCCGAGCCGCTGATTCGCAGTCCCCGCGTTCAAATGACCTTCCCGACCGACCCTGTGCTCGACCTGATCGCCCGCGCCGACGCGCTGCTCGGTCGGCTCGAGGCCGTCCTGCCACTGCCTTCGGCCACCGAGCCCGATTGGGACGCATCGATCGCCTTTCGCTACCGGCGACGCGGTGGCGCTGCCATCGGGCGGATCGAAGCGGTGCGACACGTCGCGACGATCCGCCTCGATTCGCTGGTCGAAGTCGGGCCACAGAAGGAGCGCCTGCTACGCAACACCGAGCAGTTCGTCGACGGCCGGGCCGCGAACAACGTGCTGCTGACCGGCGCCCGCGGCACCGGCAAGAGCTCGCTGGTGAAGGCCTGCCTGAACGAGTTCGCGCCGCGTGGCTTGCGCCTGATCGAGGTCGACAAGACCGACCTCGTCGACCTGCCCGACATCGTCGACCTGATCGCCAGCCGGCCGGAGCGCTTCATCGTCTTCTGCGACGACCTGAGCTTCGATGAGGGCGAGCCCGGCTACAAGGCGCTCAAGTCGATCCTCGACGGCTCGGTGTCGCAGGCGACGGAGAACCTGCTGATCTACGCGACGAGCAACCGCCGCCACCTGTTGCCCGAGTACATGAAGGAGAACCTCAGCTACCAGCACCTCGAGAACGGCGAGGTGCACCCCGGCGAGGTCGTCGAGGAGAAGATTTCGCTTTCGGAGCGCTTCGGCCTCTGGATCAGCTTCTACCCGTTCAGCCAGGACGAATACCTGGCGATCGTCGCCCGGTGGCTGCGCGGCTTCGGCGTCGATGAGGCGGTGATCACCGCGGCGCGGCAGGAAAGCCTGGTCTGGGCGCTGGAACGCGGTTCGCGTTCGGGCAGGGTGGCTTTTCAGTTTGCGAAGGATTTCAGCGGCAGGTCGGCGTCGACATGAACGACCGCACGCCGGTCGATGTCGCGGTCGGCGTGTTGATCGATCCTGACGGCCGGTTCTTGTTGACGTCGCGCCCGGTCGGCAAGGTGTTCGCAGGCTATTGGGAGGTCCCGGGTGGCAAGCTGGAGGCGGGCGAATCGGTCGAGGAAGCGCTGCGGCGCGAACTCCACGAGGAGCTCGGCATCGGCATCGGCCCGGCATCGCCCTGGCGGGTCGAGATCGTCGACTATCCGCACGCCCGGGTGCGGCTGCACTTCTGCAAGGTGTTCGCGTGGTCGGGGATGTTCGAAATGCGCGAGCAGCAGGCGATGGCCTGGCAGGTGCTGCCGGTCGAAGTCTCGCCGGTGCTGCCCGGAACCTTGCCGGTGCTCGCCTGGTTCGCGGCCGAACGGGGCTTCGTGGGCGCCACTACACTGACTGGGTGAACACGACCGCAGCCCCCCGCAGCGATTCGACCGACTGGCTCGACGACATCCGGTGGGATGCGCAAGGCCTGGTGCCGGTGATCGCCCAGGAAGTCGGCAGCAACGACGTGCTGATGTTCGCCTTCATGAACCGGGAGGCGCTCGCACGCACGGCCGAAAGCCGCGAGGCCGTCTACTACAGCCGTTCCCGGCAGCGGCTCTGGCACAAGGGCGAGGAGAGCGGGCATGTGCAGAAGGTGCATGAGCTGCGACTCGATTGCGACGGCGATGTCGTGCTGATGAAGGTCGAGCAGCTCGGCAGCGGCGCCGGTGAACCGGGCATCGCCTGCCATACCGGCCGTCACTCCTGCTTCTTCAAGCGGCTGGAGCACGGAGCCTGGGCCGAAGTCGACCCGGTCTTGAAAGATCCGGCGACGATCTACAAATGAGTGCGCCATGAGCCCGACGACCCAGCCGACGACCATGGCGCCGAACGGCGGCGACATCCTCGCCCGCCTGGCCGCCGTCATCGAGCAGCGGCGCGGCAGGGATCCGGAAACCAGCTACGTCGCCCGCCTGTTCCACAAGGGCGGCGACTCCATCCTGAAGAAGATCGGCGAGGAGGCGACCGAGGTGGTGATGGCCTGCAAAGATGGCGAGCCCGGCAAAATCGTCGCCGAAATGGCCGACCTGTGGTTCCATTCGATGCTGGCGCTCGCTGCCCATGGCCTGACGCCCGCCGATGTGCTCGCCGAACTCGAGCGCCGCGAGGGCTTGTCGGGACTGGAGGAGTTCGCCGCACGAAAAGCGCAACAGCGAGAGGAGGAAGGTTCATGACCGTCATCGAAAACGCATCGGCCATCGGGCTCGACCCGCAGCGCGACGCATCGCTGCGCACGATCGGCAACATCAGCTACGGCCTGCATGCGGTGGTGGCGGTCAGTGCCGTCTTGCCCGGCGTCCAGGCGAGCATCTTGCTGCTGCTGGTGGCGTTCATCCTCGATCTGGTCAAGCGCGACGACGCCCGCGGCAGCTGGCAGGAGTCGCACTTCAAGTGGCGGATCCGCAGCGTCGTCTGGGCGGGAATCCTGTACCTGGTGACGATCCCGCTCTGGCTGTTGCTGGTCGTGCCGGGCTGGATCGCCTGGGTGGCGATTTCCGTCTGGTTCCTGTACCGGGTGGTTCGGGGCTGGCTGGCGCTCTACGAACGCCGGCCGATGCCGGTCTAGGAGCGGCAAGCGATGAACACTGCCGAGCCGTCGTGCCTGTTCTGCAAGCTGGTGTCGGGGCAAATTCCGAGCCGCAAGGCTTTCGAGGACGACGAGATTCTCGTTTTCCACGACATTGCGCCCTGGGCGCCCGTCCACCTGCTGATGATCCCGAAGGAGCACCTGACGAGCCTGTACGACGCCGAGGATCGGCATGCGCCGCTGCTCGGCCGGATGCTGGCGATGGCGCCGAAGCTGATGCGCGAACACGGCGTGACGAACGGCTTCAGGACGATCGTCAACAGCGGCGTCGACGGCCTGCAGGAGGTGCCGCACCTGCACATCCACCTGGTCGGCGGCCCGCGCCCGTGGGCGAAGGGCTGAGCGACGAGCAGGGCGAATAGGGCGCTGACCTAAAATCCGCGGATTCCTTCAGGAGAGTAGTCATGGGTTCCTTCAGCGTCTGGCACTGGTTGATCGTCCTCCTCATCGTCGTGCTGGTGTTCGGCACCAAGAAGCTGAAGAACATCGGCTCGGATCTCGGGGGCGCGGTCAAGGGCTTCAAGGACGGCGTCCGCGACGGCGGCAGCACGGCGACCGATCCATTGGCCACGCCGCCGCAGCAGGTGAACACCAGCAAGACGGTCGACCCGGCCAACACCGTCGACGTGGAAGCGAAGACCCGGCGCTCGTGAGCGGCTGCTCTGCCGGGGCGCGCCTGATGCAGGCTGCCGCGCTGCGACCCGATTGATCCATGATTGATTTCGGTTTCGACAAGATCGCCCTGATCGGTGCGGTCGCCCTGATCGTCATCGGCCCCGAAAAGCTCCCCCGGGTCGCGCGCACCGTCGGCCACTTCATCGGCAAGGCGCAGCGTTATGTCGCCGATGTCAAGGCCGAGGTCAACCGGTCGATCGAGCTGGAAGATCTGAAGAAGATGAAGACCGAGTTCGAGGACGCGGCCCGCAACGTGCACAGCAGCGTCACGACCGAGTTCAATCAAGCGGCGACCGATCTCGAACGCTCCGTGAGCCACGCCGATGCGGGCGCCCTGCCTGCCGACGGCAGCTCCCCGAGCGCTGCCGACCGTGGCGAAAGCGTCTGGCAACCGCCGCCGCCGGTCTACAGGAATCCGAAGAAGAACTGGCGCTTGAAGCGCGGCGCCACACCGCAGTGGTACAAGCACCGGCAGGGTGTTCGGGCCAAGGTGCAGTCGGCTGCGGCGCGTGTCGCGCGCTATCGGCCGCCGACGGGGCTCGGGCGGTGAGTGGCGCCAATAAAAAGGGCGGCAAACCGCCCGACGAGCTCGAAGGCACCGAGCAGCCCTTCGTCTCCCACCTGATCGAATTGCGTGACCGGCTGATCCGCGCCTGCATCGCGGTCGGCGTGTGCTTCGCCGTGCTGAGCTTCTACCCCGGGCCGGCCGGGCTCTACGACCTTCTGGCCATGCCGCTGGTGCAACACCTGCCCAAGGGCGGCACGCTGATCGCCACGAGCGTGATCTCGCCGTTCCTGGTGCCGCTCAAGATCACGCTGATGGCGGCTTTCCTGGTGGCGCTGCCGGTGGTGCTCTACCAGGTCTGGGCCTTCGTCGCGCCCGGCCTCTATTCGCACGAAAAAAAGCTGGTGATGCCGCTGGTGGTGTCGAGCACCTTGCTGTTCTTTCTCGGCATCGGTTTCTGCTACTTCTTCGTCTTCGGCAAGGTCTTCACCTTCATCCAGAGTTTCGCGCCCAAGAGCGTGTCGGCAA
>CAXTDH010000038.1:6606-12752 GCA_964242405.1 uncultured Rhizobacter sp.
CCGACATCGAGGCCTACCTCAGCTTCGTGCTGACGATGTTCATCGCCTTCGGCTCGGCTTTCGAGGTGCCGATCGTCGTCGTCGTGCTGGCGCGGATGGAGCTGGTCACGGTGCAGCAGCTGAAGGCTTTCCGCAGCTACTTCATCGTCCTGGCCTTCATCATCGCCGCGGTTCTGACGCCGCCCGATGTGGTTTCGCAGCTGGCGTTGGCGGTGCCGATGGTGCTGCTGTACGAAGCCGGCATCTGGGCCGCGCAGTTGTTTCTCAAGCACACCCAGGCGCCGGCGGAAGAGGGCAGCACGACGACGACCTGAGGCTGTCCGCTCGCCTGCTCATCCGCTCCTTCGCTGGACCTGCGTTCCTCCGCCCGCTCACTCCTGGCGTGCCACCCTCGGCTGCGACGGACGCTGCGCCACCGTCACCATCACCTCCAGCGCCTTGTCACCGCGCTGCACGCCGATGGCGGTGCTGGTCTGCGGCTTGAGCGCCGCGACCGCGTTCAGCAGCTGCGGCGTGTTGATCACCGGCTGGCCGCCGATCCGGACCACCACGTCGCCAGGCCGCAGGCCGCCGGCACTCGCGGGGCCGCTCTGCAGCACGCCGGTGATCAGCACGCCCTGCTGGATCGGCAGGCTGAGCGTCCGGGCGATGTCGGGGGTGAGGTCGCGCGGCTCCACGCCGATCCAGCCCCGAGTCACCCGGCCCTCCCGGATCAGGCCTTCCATGACCTGCCGGGCGGTGCTCACCGGAATCGCGAAGCCGATGCCCATGTTGCCGCCATTGCGCGAGTAGATGGCGGTGTTGATGCCGAGCAGGTTGCCGTAGGCGTCGACCAGCGCCCCGCCGGAGTTGCCCGGATTGATCGCCGCATCGGTCTGGATGAAGTTCTCGAAGGTGTTGATCCGGAGCTGGTTGCGGCCGAGGGCGCTGACGATGCCCGACGTGACCGTCTGGCCGACGCCGAACGGGTTGCCGATGGCGAGCACCACATCCCCGACCTGGAGCGCATCGGCGTTGCCGAAGTTGATCGCCGGCAGGCGGTCGAGGGCGATCTTGAGTACCGCGAGGTCGGACTCGGGGTCGGTGCCGACAATCTTGGCGCGCCCCTGGCGGCCATCGTTGAGCATCACCTCGATGTCGTCGGCACCCTCGATCACGTGGTTGTTGGTCAGCAGGTAGCCGTCGCTCGAGACGATCACCCCGGAGCCGAGCCCGACCATCGGCTCGCCCTGCTGTTGCTGTCGGCGGCCCGGGCCGCCGAAGAAGTACTGGAAGACCGGGTCGTCGCTGCGTTCGCTGCGGGCCGGCACCTTGCTGGCGGTGATGCTCACGACGGCCGGCGAGGCACGCTTGGCGGCGCCGCTGTAGCTCAGCACCGGCGCCGCGACGGCCGAAGCCACGGCGGTCGATGGGAGCAGCGTCGCAGACGTGCCGGCTGTCCCCGGCGTTGCCGTCACTGCGCCCGGCGCCGGCGCCGGCAACGTGAACAGCGGCGAGCCGTTGCCCGGGTGCAGCCAGTCGGGCTTCAGCGTCGCAACCACGAACAGCAGCGCCAGCGCGACGGTCACCGCTTGCGAGAAGACGAGCCAGGTTTTGCGCATGGGGGCCGGGCTGGAAGAAAAACAAACGGAACTCGCTGATCGGCGTCTCGCGGGCGTTTTGCGACCGCATCTTTGCGCAAGACCTCGATCATCGAATACGCGAGCGCATCGCAAGCGACGGCGACGATGGCGGCGGCGAAAGAGCCCGAGCGCCGATCGCTGAATTATCGGCGACCGGGCGGCAGCGGTGCAGGGGGGTCGCGACAATCGGGGGCATGTCGTCCGATGCCACGCCCCCGGTCCATTCAAACAATTCGGTCGCCGCGGAGGCCGGGGACGCCCCGGGCGCCGCGGACGCCGCGGACGCCCCGGGCGCCGTGGTTGGCCCGGGCGCCCCGGTCGTCATCACCATGGGCGACGCCTGTGGCATCGGCCCGGAGATCGTCGCCCAGCTGTTCCGCGACGATCCCGCCGCGGCCCGGAACTGCGTCGTCATCGGCGACCTGGCGGTGCTGCGACGGGCGGCGCGAGTGACCGGCGGCCTGCTGCCGGTCGCCGTGCTCGACTGTCTCGCCGATGCCGCGGCGGTGCCGCCCAACTGCCTGCCGGTCTGGCAACCCGACGGGCTGCCGCGCGACTTGATGGAAGCGCCCGTCGGCCATGTCGACCGGCGCGCCGGTGCTGCCGCCGCCCTCTGCATCGAGGCCGCGACCCGGCTGGCGATGACCGGCGAGGCGTCCGCCCTCGTCACCGCCCCGATCCACAAGGAAGCGCTGGCCGCGGCGGGTGTCGCCTATCCGGGCCATACGGAGATGCTGCAGGCGCTCGCCGCTGCGGCGGTCGGCCGCCGATCTTCGACGGCCATCGACGGCAGCGCGCTGCCGTCGATGCTGTCGTCGCAGTCGCAGTCGCCGCCGCCGCCGCGGTCGCTACCGCCGTTGGCATCGCCGCTTCCGCTGCTTCCGCTTCCACCCGTGCGCATGATGCTGGCCAACGACGAGTTGCGCACGGTGCTGGTGACGATCCACCTGTCGTTGCGCCGGGCGATCGAGGCGGTCACCTTCGACGCGGTGCTCGAGACGCTGCGCATCTCGCACCGCGCCGCGGCGGCGTGGGGCCAGGCGCGGCCTCGAATCGGCGTCGCCGGCCTGAACCCACATGCCGGCGAGGGTGGGCTGTTCGGTGACGAGGAGATCCGCATCATCCGTCCGGCGATCGAGGCGGCCTGCGCCGAAGGCATCGACGCCCGCGGCCCCTACGCCCCCGACACCGTGTTCATGCGCGCCCGAAACGCCCCCGGGCACCCGGGCGAGTTCGACATCGTCGTCGCAATGACCCACGACCACGGCCTGATCCCGGTCAAGTACCTCGGCGTCGAGCAGGGCGTGAACGTGACCCTTGGGCTGCCGTTCGTCCGCACCAGCCCGGATCATGGCACCGCCTTCGACATCGCCGGCAGCGGGCGGGCAGATGCGAGCAGCCTGAAAGCGGCCTTGCGGATGGCACGACGAATGGCCGCGGCTCGGTGACGGGCGGCGTCTTTTGGGGGATGACGCCATTGGCGGTTTCATTCAAACTCCTGCCGCTGCTGCCGTCGACCGTCCCGCAGCAGCAGCCGCCGATGAGCCGCGCCAAGCCGCGCCGCGGCCTGCGAATTGCGAGCGTTGACGACGGCCAGGCTTCTGGAACACCGTCATGACCCATCAACAAACGATCGATGCCTATGTGGCGGCGTTCAACGCCGGGCGTGTCGACGAGTTGCGACCTCTGTTCGCGCCCGACGCCCTCATTCATGGCGCCCTGGGCTGGGGCGGGTTCGAGCAGGTCGCGCCGATCTGGGCCCAGCTTCACCGATCGCTCGCCATGACGCTAGCGGTCGAGCAGGTGCTCGAGCAGGGCGACGAGGTGGTCGTGCGATTCGTCGAGCGCGGCTGCTTCGTCGGCGAGTTCCGCGGCCAGGCGCCGACCGGGCAACGCTCCGAGGTCATGGCCATCGAATGGTTTCAAATGGAGGCGGGGCTGATCAAGCGCCGATGGGGCGTCCGCGATTCGGCTTCGCACTTCCGGCAGATGGGGGTCACGACATGACGGTCCTGCCCGGCGTGCCGTGTCGACTCATCGTTCGGACCTGCTGCGCATGATGACCGGTTTGCTGTCTGTCTCGTCGGTCGCGACGGCCTTCAAGCAGGCGCCCGCCTGTTTGCCCGCCGGTCTGTTCGCCGGCCTCCCCTTCGGCCTGATCGCCGGCCTGCTGGCGGCGTCGACAGCCTTCGCTGCCCCGCCGCGCGGCGCGCCGCTGCCGCCACCGATTCCGGCGCCGCGCGACCAGCCTTATCCCGGCTTGCTGACCCTGCAGGTCGACGTGAGCGACATCGATCGCCATCTGGTGCGCGTCCGGGAGACCGTGCCGGTCGTGCGCCCGGGGCCCATGGTCTTGTCCACCCCGAAGTGGATACCGGGCGAGCACGGGCCGAGCGGCCCGGTCGGCGGGCTCGCCGGGCTGGTCGTCACCGGCAACGGCCAGCGCATCGAATGGACGCGTGACACCGTCGAGCCGAGCGCCTTCCACCTCGAGGTGCCGGCGGGGGTGCGGGAGCTGCAGATCGAGCTTCTGCAACAGTCCGGGCCGGCGGGCTCCTCCGGCAGCCCGGTCGCGACGACCGATGTGCAGATCGTCAAATGGGGCAGCGCCGCGCTCTACCCGGCCGGCTATGCCGTGGGCAACATCCGCATCCAGCCATCGATCAAACTGCCCTCCGGCTGGCGCTTCGCGGTGGCGCTCGACGGCGCGGTCACCGAGGGCCAGGACACCCGCTTCGCGCCGACCAGCTTCGAGACGCTGATCGATTCGCCACTCTTTGCCGGCCGGCATCTGCGCAGCTTCGACCTCGACCCTGGCGCCGCCGTGCCGGTCCGGCTGCAGGTGTTCGCCGCCGACGAGGCCGCGCTCGATGCACAGCCGGCTCAGATCGAGGCCCACCGTCATCTGGTGCGCCAGGCCTACAAGCTCTTCGGCTCCCGACACTACGACCACTACGACTTCCTGCTCAGCCTCGACGAGGGCATCGGCGGCCTCGGCATCGAACACCACCGGTCGAGCGAGAACGGCTATTCGACGTCGAAATACTTCACCGACTGGGACCATTCCTGGGCGTCTCGCGACCTGCTCGCGCACGAATTCACCCACTCCTGGAACGGCAAGTTCCGCCGCCCGGCCGACCTCTGGACGGCCGACTACACGGTGCCGATGCGCGACAGCCTGCTCTGGGTCTACGAGGGGCAGACGCAGTACTGGGGCGAGGTGCTGGCCGCCCGCTCCGGCCTGCAGACCGCCCAGCAGGCACGAGATGCACTCGCCTGGTCGGCGGCCGTCACCGATGCCCGGGTCGGCCGCAGCTGGCGCAACCTGCAGGACACGACCAACAGTGCCATCCTCGGCCATGGCGCTGGTCCTGGCGCCACCAGCTGGACGCGGTCCTACGACTATTACCAGGAAGGCGCGCTCATCTGGCTCGATGCCGACACCCTGGTGCGCGAGGCGAGCGGCGGCAAGCGCTCGCTCGACGACTTCGCCCGGGCGTTCTTCGGCATCGAAGACGGTTCCTGGCAGCCGGTCACCTATCGGTTCGACGACGTGGTCGAAGCCCTGAACGGCGTCCACCGCCATGACTGGGCGACCTTCCTGCGCAGCCGGCTCGACGGCCACGGCCCCGGTGCGCCGCTCGACGGCCTGGCCCGCGGCGGCTACCGGCTCGTCTACACCGATACGCCGACGGACTATGTCAAGGAGCTCGAGGGCCAGTACAAGGGGGTGCTGCTCGGCTTCTCGATCGGCTTGAACCTCGGCAAGGAGGCGCGCGTCACCGAGGTGCAGTGGGAGGGCCCGGCGTTCAAGGCGGGGCTGGTCGCCGGGGCGACGCTGGTCGCCGTCAACACCGTGCCCTTCGATGCCGATGTGCTGAAGGCGGCCATCTGCGAGGCCGCGAAGCCCGGCGCCGCGCCGATCGAACTGCTCGTCAAGGCCGACGATCGCTACCGGACGCTGCGCGTCGACTATCACGGCGGCCTGCGCTATCCCCGCCTGGAACGCATTCCCGATGTGCCGGCCCGGCTCGACGATATCCTGGCGCCTCGAGAGTAGGCGAGGCCGTCGACGAACGAGCAGCGCCGACGTCGGTCGATCAACCTGCCCTCGAATACACCACCGGCCGCAACGCGGCGAGCTGTTTGCGAGCGCGCTGCGTCGCCCGCTCCATCAGGTAAGCGCTCTCGACGGCCCGAAGCCGCCCGGTCTCGCACATCCGGGCCAGCATCCGGGCCGTCATTGAGATCGTTTCCTGATGGCGACGGCCGGAGCTGAAGACGAAGAAGTTGCGCCCGGGGCTGACATGCGTCAGGCGGACCTTCTGCCAGCTCTCCTTCAAGTGCATCTGGTAGGCGAAGCCGAGCTTCACATGCTCCATCAGCGCCAGCCCACCGGTCGGCTCGGCGGCTTCCTGCGCCGTGCTGCTTGGCGTGAGGGCGTCGGCGCCCAGCACCAGGTCCAGCAGGAGATCGACCTCGCCGGGGGGGCCGGCACCATCGACACCAGCGACACCCTCGGCA
>CAXTDH010000039.1:0-12707 GCA_964242405.1 uncultured Rhizobacter sp.
GTATCGGCGCAAGCGGTCGCTGCCACCTGCGCCCCACGATCGATGCCACGAGCCTGAATCCGATGGACCAATTCTTCCAACAGGTGCTCAACGGCCTGACGTTGGGCGGTGTCTACAGCCTGGTCGCGCTCGGCCTGACGCTGGTCTACGGCATCCTGCACGTGCCGAACTTCGCCCATGGCGCCTTCTACATGGCCGGCGCCTTCGTCTCCTTCCACCTGATGTCGGTGATGGGCTGGAACTACTGGCTGGCGATGGCGGGCTCGGCCGCCTGCGTGGCAGCGCTTGCGACGCTCGCCGAGCGGCTCGTCTTTCATCCGCTGCGCCATGCGTCGGGCCTGCACCCGATGATCGCGGCGATCGGCATGCTGCTGTTCCTCGAGTCGGGCGCCCAGGCGATCTGGGGCGCCGACTTCCACCGGATGCAGACGCCCTACAACGGCATCGTCGACATCGCCGGCGTGACGGCCCCGGTGCAGCGGCTGCTCATCATCGCCGGCGCTTTCGGCCTGATGGTGGTGCTGCACCTGTTCCTGAAGAAGACCGTGACCGGCTCGACGATCGTCGCCATGGCGCAGAACCGCGACGGCGCCTCGCTCGTCGGCATCGACGCCAACCGGGTCGCGATGCTCACCTTCGCCATTTCCGGCGGGCTGGCCGCGATCGCCGCGACGCTCTATGCGCCGATCAACCTCGTCTACCCCGGCATGGGCACCCTGGTCATCACCAAGGCTTTCGTCATCATCATCCTCGGCGGCATGGGCAGCGTGCCGGGGGCGATCGTCGGCGGGCTGATCATCGGCTTCGCCGAGAGCTTCGGCGCCTTCTACATCTCGACCGACTACAAGGACATCATCGCCTTCGTGCTGCTGGTCGCGATCCTGTCGATCAGGCCGCAGGGCATCTTCACCAAGGCGGCCCGATGACGACGACGACGACCACGTCACGGCTCGCCGCGCCCGGTGCCCGCCTCGGCTGGGGCCTGCTGTTTCTCGCCGGCGTGGCGTTCCCGTTCGTCGCCAAGAACGACTACCAGCTGACGGTCATGTCGACCGCCTACATCTATGCGCTCGCGACCGTCGGCCTGAACCTGATCACCGGCTACACCGGCCAGTTCAACATGGCCCACAGCGGCTTCATGGCGATCGGCGCCTACACCGTCGGCGTTCTGACGGTCGACCACCACTGGCCGTTCTGGGCCGCCTTCGCACTCTCGGGCGTGGCGGCGGTGATCCCGGGCTTCTTCATCGGCATCGTCTCGCTGCGGCTCAAGGGGCACTTCTTCTCGGTGTTCACGCTGTGCGTCGGCTACATCATGTTCCTGGTGATCGAGAAGTGGGAGGGGCTGACGCACGGGCCGGTCGGCATCATCGGCATCCCGAGCCCGGGTGCCATCAGCCGCATCACCTTCGACTCGCCGCGCAGTCTCTACTACCTCGTCTTCTTTTTCCTGACGATCGGCGTCTGGCTGATGCACCGGATCGTCCATTCGCTGCTCGGCCGCACCTTCGTCGCGATTCGCAACAGCGACGACCTGGCCGAATCGCTCGGCATCGACCTGATGCGCAACAAGGTGCTCGCCTTCATGCTGTCGGTGTTCTACGCCGGCATGGCGGGTGGCCTCTATGCCGGCTTCGTGCGCTTCCTGGGCCCTGCCATCGCCGCACCCGAGAACACCTTCGACATGACGATGTACATGCTGGTCGGCGGCGTCGGCACGCTGTTCGGGCCGCTGCTCGGGGCGCTCACCGTGCCGTGGATCACCCAGTACCTGCAGTTCCTCCAGGAATACCGCTTCGTCGTCTTCGGGCCGATCCTGATCCTGCTGGTGATCTTCCTGCCGAACGGCATCGTCGGCACCTGGCTCGGCTGGCGGGCGCGGCGGGCGGTGATGGCGCCGTCGGCCGTGGCCGCTGCGGCCGATCCGCAGACGGTACGGCCGAACCAGGGTGGGCGGGAGACGAGCCATGCTTGAGATACGCCACCTCACCAAGCGCTTCGGCGGCCTGGCGGCCGTCAACGACGTGAGCACGACGATCGAGGCTGGCCAGGTCAACGCCATCATCGGCCCGAACGGCGCCGGCAAGACGACCTTCTTCAACCTCGTGAGCGGTGTCCACCGGCCGACCTCGGGCACGATCACCTTCCTCGGCCAGGACGTGACCGACCTGCGCGCCGACCGCATGGCGCGGCTCGGCGTCGCCCGCACCTTCCAGAGCACGGCGCTTTTCGACATGGCCTCGGTGCTCGACAACCTGATCGTCGGCCACCGCCTGCGCACCCGGTCGGGCCTCGTGGACGTGCTGCTCAGCACCCGACGGCTGGCGAACGAGGAGCGCATCTGCCGCGAAAAGGCGCGCGAGGCGCTCGATTTCGTCGGCCTTTCGCACATCGGCCACCGGATGGCGGGCGACATCAGCCAGGAAGAGCGCAAGCGCGTCGCCTTCGCCCTGGCGCTGGCGACCGAACCGCAGCTGCTGCTGCTCGACGAGCCGGCCGGCGGCGTCAACCCGGAGGAGACGGCCGGCCTCGCGGCCCTGATCCGCAAGATGATCGCGAGCGGCCTGACCGTGTGCCTGATCGAGCACAAGATGGACATGATCATGAGCCTCGCGGACAAGATCCTGGTGCTCAATTACGGCGAGAAGATTGCCGAGGGCACGCCGGAGCAGATCCGCGCCGACCCGGCCGTCATCGACGCCTACCTCGGCGCCGACCATGCCGGCATCGATCACCTGGAAGTGGCCGATGCTGGCGCTTGAGAACGTCTCGCTGAACTACGGCAGCTTCCGGGCGCTGGACGGCGTCAGCCTGCACGCCGAGGCGGGGGAGCTCGTCGTGCTGCTCGGCGCCAACGGCGCGGGCAAGAGCTCGATCTTCCTGACCGCGAGCGGCCTGCACCGGGCGGCGGGCGGCAGCGTCCGCTTCGGCGGGCAGGAGCTGGTCGGCATGAAGCCGTCGCAGATCGTCGCCAGCGGCGTGGTGCAGTGCCCGGAGGGCCGCAAGCTTTTTCCCCAGATGTCGGTGCTGAAGAACCTGATGCTCGGCGCCTACGTGCACCGGCGTGACCGTGCCGGCAACCAGCGGCGGCTCGACGAAGTGCTCGGCCTGTTCCCGATCCTCGCCGAGAAGAAGGAGGATGCGGCCGGCTCGCTCAGCGGCGGCGAGCAGCAGATGGTCGCGATCGGCCGGGCGATGATGGGCCGGCCGAAGGCGCTGCTGCTCGACGAGCCCTCGCTCGGGCTGGCGCCGCTGGTCGTGAAGATGGTGTTCGAGGTGATCCAGCGCATCAACCGGGCCGGCACGACCGTGCTGCTGGCCGAACAGAACGCGTTCGCGGCCTTGAAGATCGCCCACCGCGCCTATGTCATCGAGAGCGGCCGGATCGTCTTGGAGGGCGATCGGGCGAGCCTGATGAACAACGAGGCCGTGCGCAAAGCCTATATCGGCGCCTGAGCCGAATCGCTACCCGCTCGGCGCCAGAGCCGAGTCCTAACGCCCTCGGCGCCTGACGCCAAATCTCGACAACCCGAAGGAGACGACGAAGATGACATCCCGAATTAAGCGACTTGCCACCCTGGCCGCGGCAACCGCCGCCGCGTTCGCCGCGGCGGTCCCGGCACTGGCGCAGGAAGTGGTGCGGATCGGTTACTCCGGCCCGCTCTCGGGCGGCGCCGCGCTCTACGGCAAGAACTGCCTGGACGGCATGAACATGGCCGCCTCCGAGATCAATGCCGCCGGGCTCGAGGTCGGCGGCAAGAAGTACAAGGTCGAGATCGTCGCCCTCGACGACAAGTACAACCCGGCGGAGACGGCGATCAACGCCCAGCGCCTGGTGCAGGAGAGCAAGACGCCCGCCATCCTGGTGCCGCACTCCGGCGGCATCCTGGCCCTTCAGACGACCAACGAAGCGCAGAAGTACCTGGTGCTCGCCTACAGCAGCACGCCGCAGATCGTCTCCCGCGGCAACAAGCTGACGATGCGCATCCCGCCGGAGTTCACGAGCTACATCGGGCCCTTCAGCCGCTACGCGATGTCGAAGTTCGGCAAGAACGTCGCCATCGCCAATGCCGACCATGAGTACGCCAAGGCCTGGAACGCGGCCTTCAAGCCCGCCTGGGAAGCGGCCGGCGGCAAGATAGTCGCCGACAACCCGATGAGCTACACCCGGGCGACCGACTTCTACAGCGGCATCAGCAAGGTGATGGCCGCCAAGCCGGACGTGCTCTACATTGGCGGGCCCTCCGAGCCGACGGGTCTCGTCGTCAAGCAGGCGCGGGAGCTCGGCTTCAAGGGCGGCTTCATCATCCTCGACCAGGCCAAGATGGACGAGATCAGCAAGGTGAGCGGCGGCTACGCCTCGCTCGAAGGCTCGATCGGCGTGCTGCCGCTGGTCGAAGACAGTGCGCCCGATTCGAAAGCCTTCGTCGAGCGCTACAAGAAGATGTACACCGCGCACGACCCGAGCTCCGAGGTGTCGCTCAACTACAGCGCCGTGCATGCAACGGTGACGGCGATGAAGCTGGCCGGCACGGTGACCGATGCCGCCGCGATCCGGGCGCAGCTCGACAAGGCGTTCAAAACCATGCCGGCGCGGCTGAACCCGGGTGCGGTCGACGGGGTCGACGAGCGCGGCGGTTCGAGCGGCGACCCGCGGGTGGCGGTCGTCGAAGGCGGGAAGATCCGGGAAGTGAAGCTGAGTTCGGTGAAGTAGGGCGGTGCGCGGTCGGCTGTCCGCGGTCTACGGAGCGCAGTCCGTTTGGCGTCGGCGGGCGGAGCGCGTGGCCGCCCGCGCCTGATGTCGCGGAGCAGGGAGCTTCGCTCTCTCGCGGTTCAAGTCAGCTCGGGTCAGCAGCCGGCGCTCGATCACGCGCCGCCTCCGCCTCTTGCAGTTCCCGCCACTGCACCTTGCCGGAGCCGGATTTCGGCAGCGCCTCGACGAACTCGACGATGCGCGGGCTCTTGTACACCGCCATGTGCCCGTGCGCCCAGTGGATGATCTCGGCCTCGGTCACCTGGCCACGGTACGACTCCTTCAGCACGACCAGCGCCTTGACGGTTTCGCCCCGCTTCACGTCCTTCGCGGCGATCACGCAGGCCTCCAGGATGGCGGGGTGGTGGTACATCAGCGCCTCGACCTCCGCCGGCCAGACCTTGTAGCCCGAGGCGTTGATCATCCGCTTCAGCCGGTCGACCATGAAGAAGTAGCCGTCCTCGTCGATCCGCGCCAGGTCGCCGGTGCGCAGGAAGCGCTTGCCGTCGCGCTCGACGAAGCTCCGGGCCGTGGCCTCCGGGTTGTGCCAGTAGCCCTGCATCACCTGCGGGCCGGCGACGATGATCTCGCCCGACTCGCCCTGCGGCAGTTCGGCGAGCGTCTCCGGGTCGACGATGCGCGCGTCGACGTCGAACACCGGAATGCCGAGGCACTGTGGCTTGGGCCGGTGCATCGGGTTGATGTGGGTCGCGGCCATGGTCTCGCTCATGCCGTAGCCCTCGGTGTAGTTGAGGCCGGTCAGCGCGCGCAGCTTGCACGCGACCGCCTCGGGCATGGCCGCGCCGCCGCCGCGCACCACGCGCAGGCTGCCGAGGTCGTGGTCGCCGAGCTTCGGGTTGGACGCGAAATCGACCACCATCGTCGTGATCGCCTGCCAGGTGTTGACGCGGTAGCGCTGCATGAGGAGGGCGGCCGTGTCGCGATCCCAGCGCGGCAGGACGACGATCGTCGCGCCGATGAACAGCGGGCCGTTCAAGCTGCCGACCAGGCCGGTGACATGGAACCAGGGCAGCACCGAGAGAAACACCGCGTCCTGCGTCCGGCCGAACCACTGGATGCCGCCGACCAGCGAGCTCATCAGGCTGCGGTGGGTGTGCTTGCAACCTTTCGGATGGCCGGTGGTGCCGGATGTGTACGGCATGACGGCCAGGTCGTCGGGGCCTTGGGTCAGCGGGCCGGGACGGCGGTCGGCAACCAGCATGTCGGCCCAGGCGACGACGCCGGTGCCGGCCAGCGCCTGACGCGGCGCGGCGACGAAATCGGGCAGCCGCAGGTCGGTCGGCCGCTTCAGGTAGTCGGCGTAGCAGGCGACGATGAGGTGCTGCAGCCCGCCGGCGTCGGTGTTGGAGTCGGAGTCTGAGTCGGTGTCGCCAACGCTGGTTCGAGCACCGTCGCCGTTCATTCCGCCACCGCCGAGCAGCGGCTGCACCTCCGGCAGCAGTTCCTGCGGCACGAAGGCGACGCGGGCGCCGGTGTCGGCGATGTAGTGCCGCAGTTCCTGCGACCGGTTCATCGGATTGACCGGCACCACCACGGCATTGGCGCGGAGGATGCCGAAGAAGGCGAGCACCCATTGCGGGCTGTTCTGCATGTAGAGCAGCACCCGGTCGCCGGCGCGGACGCTGCAATCGTGCGCCAGATAGCCGGCGATGCGCTCGGCTTCGTCGTGGAACTCGCGAAACGTGATCGGCGTGTCGTAGAAGACGATGAACGGCTTGTCTGGAAAGCGCGCGGCCGACACGACCGCGTTGAAGAAGACGTTGGTCTCCGGCACGGTCAGGTGCTGCGGCAGCGCCGTCGGCCAATGGGCGAGATGCGGGGCGCTCGCTGCAGCCTCGGTTGCTGGGGAGGATGGGGTCATCGCAGTCGCGCGGGTGGGTTCGATCGGTGGGAGTCGTCGTTCGAAGGCACTTTAGCCGAGCCGCCGTCGAGGTGTGCCGCCAGCAGGGGCGCGCGACGCACAATGCCCTGCCGTCATCCCGCCGCTTGAGCGCAAAATCCGCCTGAACATGCTTCATACCGAACTCGACGAACGGGCGGTGCTGCACATCCGGCTGCAGCGGCCGCTGAAACTCAACGCGCTCTCGCTTGAGCTGAGTCGTTCGTTGCTGGCGGCCTGCAAGGCGGCCGTGGCCGACGAGGCCGTGCGGGTGCTGCTGCTGAGCGCCGAAGGCCCATCCTTTTGTGCCGGCAAGGACCGTGACGAGCCGGCGTCGCCGGAATTCGCCGCGGTGCTTCAGGAGTTGGCCGGGGTGCTGTTGGCGAGCGCCAAACCGGTCGTCGCCTGTGTGCACGGCTGGGTGATCGGTGCCGGGCTCGAGTTGATGCTGAATGCCGACATCGTCGTTGCCGAGCGCGGCAGCCGCTTCCTGCTGCCGGAAGTGCGGCTCGGCCTGTTCGGCACCGGCGCGATCACCGCGTTGTTGCCGGCTGCCGTCGGCTTGCCGCGTGCCAAGGCGCTGATGCTGCTCGGCACTGAGTTCGGCGCCGCCGACGCCGAGCGCTGGGGCTTGGTGGCCTTGCTCGTCGACGACGGTGCCGGGTTCGCCGAAGCCCAGCGGCTGGCCGGCTCGTTGGCCGAATCCGACCCGGCGGTGCTCGCCTTCACCAAGACATTGCTGCAGGACGCGAGCCTCGACAACATCGGTCAGGTGCTGAGCCGAGAGTCTGCGGCGCATCGCCGGCTACAAATGCGTTAGCGGCGGGCGGCTCGTGCAGTCGCCGTCGGAGCCGTTCGCGCCGCCCGGGCCCTTGCCGGCGTGACAGGCTCGGCAAGAGACTTCGAATACGCCTGATCCAGCCGACCCGCAGCGAGCCGACCCGCAGCCCGCCTCGGCTGCTACGAGCCCTGTTTCAACAGCCACGACACCCTCGACCGGGGCGAACCGGTGCAGGTAGAAAGAGCGAAGCCCGGAGCGGCGCGCCGCGGTCAAGACGCGCGGGGGTGTTGAAAGCTCAGGCGTCGGCCTCACATCTTCGGCTCGCCCACGGCGCGTCGCTGCGTCGCTCGCTCAACTCGAAAATCCCGAAGATCATGGAAAAACAAACGCTCTCGTTTCAGGCCGAGGTCAAGCAGATCCTGCACCTCGTCACGCATTCGCTCTACTCGAACAAGGAGATCTTCCTGCGTGAGCTGGTGTCGAACGCGTCGGACGCCTGCGACAAGCTTCGCTTCGAGGCGCTGAACGAGCCGGCGCTGTTCGAAGACCAGCCCAACCTCGAGGTGCGGGTGGCGTTCGATGCCGAAGCCAAGACCATCACCATCACCGACAACGGCATCGGCCTGTCGCTGGACGAAGCGGTCGCCAACCTCGGCACGATCGCCAAGAGCGGCACGCGCGAATTCATGGCGGCGCTCGAAGGCGACAAGAAGAAGGACGCGCAGCTGATCGGCCAGTTCGGCGTCGGCTTCTACAGCGGCTTCATCGTCGCCGACCGGCTGGTCGTCGAGTCGCGGCGGGCCGGTCTGCCAGTCGACCAGGGCGTGCGCTGGAGCTCCGACGGCAGCGGCGACTTCGAGGTCGAGACCATCACCCGGCCGCAGCGGGGAACGAGCGTGACGCTGCACATGCGCGAGGGCGAAGAAGAATTCCTGAGCGCCTGGAAGCTGAAGGCGGTCATCAGCAAGTACTCCGACCACATCTCCCTGCCGATCCTGATGCAGAAGGACGAGTGGGACGCCGAGGCGCAGAAGCAGGTCACGACGGACGAATGGGCGCCGGTCAACAAGGCGGCCGCGCTCTGGACGCGCAACAAGAACGACATCAGCAAGGAACAGTACGACGAGTTCTACAAGCAGCTGAGCTACGACACCGAGCCGCCGCTGGCCTACACCCACAACCGGGTCGAGGGCC
This sequence comes from uncultured Rhizobacter sp., assembly GCA_964242405.1. Classification (GTDB taxonomy): domain Bacteria; phylum Pseudomonadota; class Gammaproteobacteria; order Burkholderiales; family Burkholderiaceae_C; genus LMDS01. The sequence goes on from CAXTDH010000039.1 coordinate 8,629, forward strand.
GCAGCGAGTACACGCAGCTGCTCTACATCCCGGCCAAGGCGCCGTTCGACCTGTGGAACCGCGACAAGCGCGGCGGCGTCAAGCTCTACGTGAAGCGCGTCTTCATCATGGACGACGCCGAGGCGCTCATGCCGGTGTACCTGCGCTTCGTCAAGGGCGTGATCGACAGCGCCGACCTGCCGCTGAACGTCAGCCGTGAATTGCTGCAGGAGAGCCGGGACGTCAAGGCGATTCGCGAAGGTTCGACCAAGCGCGTGTTGTCGATGCTCGAATCCCTGGCCGACAGCGCGGAAGGCGATGAAAAAGCCAAGTACGCCGCCTTCTGGAAGGACTTCGGCGTCGTGCTGAAGGAGGGCGTCGGCGAGGACCACACGAACCAGGAGCGGCTGGTCAAGCTGCTGCGCTTCGCCTCCACCCATGCGGACGAAGGCGTTTCGTTCACCGACTATGTCTCGCGGATGAAAGAAGGCCAGGAGGCTGTGTACTACATCACCGCTGACAGCCTGGCCGCGGCCAAGAGCAGCCCGCAGATCGAGATCTTCCGCAAGAAGGGCATCGAGGTGCTGCTGCTGATCGACCGCGTCGACGAGTGGATGCTCTCGCATTTGTACGAGTTCGACGGCAAGTCGTTGCAGAGCGTCGCCAAGGGCAGCGTCGACCTCGGCAAGCTGCAGGACGAGGAGGAAAAGAAGCAGGCCGAGGAAGCCGCCACCACCTTCAAGCCGGTGCTCGACCGGTTGAAGGAGGCGCTGAAGGACCGGGCGAAAGACGTGCGGGTGACGACGCGGCTGGTCGACTCGCCCGCCTGCCTCGTGGTGGAAGAGGGCGACATGAGCGGGCACCTGGCGCGCTTGTTGAAGCAGGCGGGGCAGACGGCGCCCAAGTCGCAGCCGACGCTCGAGGTCAATGCCGAGCATGCGCTGGTCAAGCGGCTCGAGGCCAGCGAGCACTTCGACGACTTGGCGAATATTCTGTTCGACCAGGCGTTGCTGGCGGAGGGTGGGCAGCTGGAGGACCCAGCGGCATATGTGCGGCGGGTGAACGCGCTGTTGGTGGCTTGAGAGGTTCGCCGGGCCTCTTCGGCGGATGAGGAGCTGGCGCGCTGCCGACCACTCGGCGGCGACCGGCGGCAATGACTTCTAAATGACGTCTGCGTCTACGTCTACGCCGCCGCCGCCGCCCTGGGGCGAGTACGGCGCCGCCAGCCCGACATAGCGCTTGCCGATCGGCAGCGCATAGTCCCCCCGTTTGCTCGTTCCCAAGCCGAGGCTCACCAGCGCTTCGGCCATCTTGACGGCGACTGCCACACCGTCGATCACCGGCACACCCAGCCGTGCCTGCAACTCGGCGCACAGGTCGGCCATGCCGGCGCAGCCGAGCACGATCGCGCCGCTCCTGTCCTGGTCGAGCGCCCGCTGTGCACAAGCCAGGATGCGCTCGAACGCGGCGCTCGCGGGGTCGTCCAGTTCCAGCACCGCGATGTCGGTGCCGTGGATGCCGCGGCAGCGTCGCTCGAAGCCGTATTGCAGCACCAGGTGCTCGGCGATCACGCAGGTGCGGGTCAGGGTGGTGACCACCGAGAAGCCGGTCGCGAGCAGGGTGGCGGCATGAAACGCGGCTTCGGCGATGCCGATCACCGGCCCGCTGGCCAGTTCCCGCGCTGCCTGCAGCCCCGGGTCGCCGAAGCAGGCGATGACATGCCCGTGAACGCCGGCTGCCACGCCCGCTCGCACCTGCTCGGCCACGCCGGCGGCGGCCCAGACGTCGTCATGATGATCCTCGATCGATGCGGCACCGAAGCTCGGCTGCACAGCCAGGATCGACGTTCCCTGTGCCGCCACGGCCCTGGCAGCCGCGCCGATCTTCACCGTCATGTGCTGACTCGTGTTGGGGTTGATGACCTGGATCTGCATGAAACTCCTGAATCGGCAGCTGATTTGTATACAAACTCAAAGGAGGCTGACGAGGCGAGCAAGCAGCGGGCCCAGATCTGGCCACAGCGTGCTGCCCCGAATGCGAGCGTAGTCGAAGCCAAACTCACGGAAACGGTGCAGCGGGAGCGTGAGGCATCCCGAGAAGCGCCGGTCGACGCGCAGTCGGCATCGCTCGTCAACTTGGCACATGCTTTGCATACACCGTCGACATGGCAGTCGACTCGACACTCGTCCTCACGAACCTCGTCAAACGCTATGGCGAGACCCGAGCGGTCGACGGCATCGACCTGACGATTCCCTCCGGCAGTTATTGCTGCCTGCTCGGCCCCTCGGGCTGCGGCAAGACATCGACACTGCGGATGATCGCCGGTCATGAGATCGCCTCCGAAGGCCAGATCCTGCTCGGCGGCAAGTACATCACCGACAGCGGCCCCGCCGACCGCGGCACGGCCATGATGTTCCAGAGCTATGCCCTGTTCCCGCACCTGAGCGTGCTCGACAACGTCGCGTTCAGCTGGAAGATGCGCGGCAAGTCGGTGGCCGACCGCCATGCCCGGGCAAGGGAACTGCTCGAACTCGTCGCCATGACGCCCTACTTGGCGCGGCTGCCGAGCGAGCTCTCGGGCGGCCAGCAGCAACGCGTCGCCCTGGCCCGGGCGCTGATGACCGAGCCCCGGGTGCTGCTGCTCGACGAGCCGCTCTCCGCGCTCGACCCCTTCCTGCGGGTGCAGATGCGGGCCGAACTCAAGCGCTGGCAGCAGGAGCTCGGCTTCACCTTCGTCCACGTCACCCACTCGCAGGAGGAGGCGATGGCGCTCTCCGACCAGGTGGTCGTGATGAACAACGGCCGAATCGAGCAGACCGGCTCGCCGCGCGAGGTGTTCAATGCGCCGCGCTCGGAATTCGTCGCCCGGTTCATGGGCGCGCACAACGTGATTGCCACGCCCGGCGGCAAGGTGGCGGTGCGCTCGGACCGGTTGAAACTGCAGCGCGTCGCCGGCCCCGCTGGCCCCGCTACGGGCGTCGACAACGTCGCGAGTGCCAACCGCCGGCAGGCTGCCGTTCAGGCGATCGAGTACCAGGGAACCTACGTGCAGATCAGCGTGGCGCCGAAGGACGATGCTGCTTCGTCCGCTTCGCCCTGGACGGTCACGCTGCCCGATGATGATTTCGACGCCCGTCCCCTGTTGCCCGGCGAGACGGTTTTCGTCTCCTGGGCGGCGCATGAAGCGCACGCGCTGGCCTGAGTTCAGGCCGCGCCGTTTTCCCGAATCGTTCCCCGACCCCCTTCCGTCGTTCGACCAGGAGAGAGAGCACCATGTCCGACCAGAGCAAACCGAACCCGACCCGCCGCACGCTGCTGAAGGGCGCCGTCGCCGCCGGAGGGGCGATGGGCTTTCCGTATGTGCACGCCGCGGACCCGATCACGCTCCGCTACCTCGGCACCGCCGTCAACCAGGACAAGGACATCGCCGACCGCTTCAAGGCCGACACCGGCATCACCATCCAGTACATCCCGGTCACGACCGACGACGTGACCAAGCGGGCCGTCACCGCACCGAATTCCTTCGACCTGATCGACACCGAGTACTTTTCGCTCAAAAAGATCCTGCCGACCGGCAACCTGCTCGGCATCGACACCCGAAAAATCAAGAACGCCGACAAGATCACGCCGCTCTTCACCAAGGGCGAAATTGGTGGCAAAAAGGTCGGCGACCAAGGCACCGCGCCGAAGAAGGTGATCTACGTCTCCGCGCCGACCGCGAAGGAGTTCTCCGCGACGCCCACGCAGTACATGACGCTCATCCCGACCGTCTACAACGCCGACACCCTCGGCATCCGACCCGACCTGATCAAGCGGCCGATCACCAGCTGGAAGGAATTGCTGAATCCGGAATTCAAGGGCAAGGCGGCGATCCTCAACATCCCGTCGATCGGCATCATGGACGCGGCGATGGTCGTCGAGGCCTCGGGCCTCTACAAGTACCCCGACAAGGGCAACATGACCAAAGCCGAGATCGACATGACGATCAAGACGCTGATCGAGGCCAAGAAGGCGGGTCAGTTCCGTGCCTTGTGGAAGGATTTCAACGAGAGCGTCAACCTGATGGCCTCGGGCGAGGTGGTGATCCAGTCGATGTGGTC
>CAXTDH010000040.1:0-3661 GCA_964242405.1 uncultured Rhizobacter sp.
GGACATCACGGCCATGCGTTCGGCCTGTCGCAGGGTGCTGATGATGCGCAGTCCAGGGATGACAGGTGTCGTGACACCCCGGCTCGCCAGGGCGTCGACGAAACGGGAGTAGTCCTCGGGCCGGTTGGCGAACTGCGTGAGGGCGAAGTCGGCTTCCGCCCGCTTCGCCGCCCGGTGGTTCGTCCGAACAGGCTCCTGTCGGCAAGGAAGAAGCGCTCGCGAACGGCTGGATGCTGTTGGCGAGCGCGGCCGAGCAGCGAGGCGACATGCCCGGCGCGGCCGCCTGGCTGGCCAAGATCGACGAACCGAAGCGCTTCCTGGAGGTGCAGACGCGGCGCGCCTCGTTGCTCGCGCGCGAGGGCAAGATCAGCGAGGCGCGGAGCTTGGTCCGCCAGGTGCCCGAGCGCTCGCCTGCGGACGCCCGCGCCAAGTTGTTGGCCGAAGCGCAGGTATTGCGTGATGCCAAACGCTGGACCGATGCGAACAGCGTGTTGACCCAGGCGAACCAAAAGTTCCCTGATGACACCGACCTGCTCTACGAACAGTCGATGATCCTCGAGAAGCTCAACAAGCTCGACGAGATGGAGCGGCTGCTGCGCCGGGTGATGACCATCCAGCCCGATCACCAGCATGCCTACAACGCCCTCGGATACTCCCTCGCCGAGCGCAACACCCGCTTGCCGGAGGCGCGCAGCCTGATCCAGAAGGCGCTGGAACTGAGCCCGGGTGAGCCCTCGATCACAGACAGCCTCGGCTGGGTCGAGTATAAGCTCGGTCATCGCGTCGAGGCGGTCAAACTCTTACGCGATGCCTATCGATCGCAACCGGACGCCGAAATCGCCGCACATCTGGGCGAAGTGCTCTGGGTGGACGGCCAGACGGACGAGGCGCGACGTGTCTGGCGCGAAGGGAAGGGCCGTGACGCGGGTAACGACGTCCTGCGCGAGACCCTGGCCCGCCTGCGCGTCGATCTGTAGTGGCGTTGCGGATGGTGGGGCCCGCCTCCACCTTCGTCAGGTTGTCGCGGGCTGCGCTTTGCGTCCTTCCTCTGTTGATCGCCGGCTGTGCGGTCATGCCACGGAGCGACGATGCACTGCTGAGCGGCGAGACGCTGTCAGGCCGGCTCGTGGTCAAGGTCGACAGTGACGGCGATGCCGCCGCTCGATCGGTCAGCGCCGGCTTCGTGTTGCAGGGCGACGCCCGTCGCGGCAAACTCGACTTGGCGACGCCGCTCGGCAATGTGCTGGCGCGGGCGAGCTGGTCGCCGGAGCGTGTGGCTCTGGTCACGCCGCAAGGAGAAAGGCGGTTCGCCGACCTCGACGCCCTGACGCGCGAGGTGCTGGGCGAAAGCCTGCCGGTTCCAGCACTTTTCGATTGGCTGCGGGGCCGTCCGTGGCCGGGAGCGCCGTCCAGCGTCGCAGAGGGTGGTTTCGAGCAACTCGGCTGGCTCGTCGACCTGACGCGCTTCGAGGCGGCGGCTGCGGTCGATGCCCGTCGCCCGGCCGTGCCTGCTGTCAGCGTTCGGGCGCGGCTGGACCGCACGCCGTCGTGACCAGCGCGATCGGCTGCGGTTCGACGAACCACCTTGCTTCGAATCTCGCTGCCCGCGGCGTCGCCTGCCTCCCATGACCGTCCGCGCTTTCTACGACCTCCCGGCACCGGCCAAGATCAACCTTTTCTTGCACCTGGTCGGGCGTCGGGCGGATGGCTACCACCTGCTGCAGTCGCTCTTCGTCTTCATCGACTGGTGCGATCTTCTGCACATCGAGCTTCGCGACGATGGCCGACTCCAGCGCCACGACCTCGGGTTCGAGTTGCCGGCAGACGACCTCTGCCTGCGTGCCGCCCGAGCCCTGCAATCGGCGAGCGGATTGTCACTCGGCGCCGACATCACGGTCGACAAGCGGATTCCCTGGGGTGCCGGCATGGGCGGTGGAAGCTCGGATGCGGCGACCACGCTGCTGGCGCTGAACCGGCTGTGGGGATTGAACTGGCCACGTGCCCGCTTGCTCGAAATCGGCTTGCGGCTGGGCGCCGATGTGCCGTTCTTCGTCGGCGGCGACAACGCGCTGGTCGAGGGCATCGGCGAGCGGCTGTCACCGATGGCGGTGGCGCCGCAGTGGCTGATGGTCGTCAAGCCACCGTCGATCATCGAGACGCGAGCCCTGTTCCAAAGCCCGTTGCTGGATCGAAATGGAGTGCCTGATATACTCGCGGGCTTGTCTGGAGACAGCCCTGTTGTCCGGGCCCTGATCGAGGCGGGCCGCAATGATTTGCAGGTCGCTGCCGAGGCCGAGTCAGCCGACATCTCGCAGGCTGCTTCGTTGCTGCAATCGCAGTTCGGCAACAGCAGCATGACGGGGTCGGGAAGTGCGGTGTTTGCGAGAGCTGGAAGGTGCGACAGCAGCAGCGCTGCCGGTCTCGAAGCTGGGCGTGGCAGGCCTATACCGCTTCCGGTCATGCCCGCGGCAGGCTGGTCGGGCAGAATGTGCTGCAGCTTGAAGGTCCATCCTTTGCGGGATTGGGTGGCAGGCTGATGAACGGTCGGTGTGCGCCATGGAGTGCGGTGGGCAGTCGAATGACTGTCGACCTGTGTAGGGGAGTCGCCAAGTTGGTTAAGGCATCGGATTTTGATTCCGACATGCGAAGGTTCGAATCCTTCTTCCCCTGCCAAAGATCTGTGTGCCGCTGACGGAGTTCTCGTGCTGTTCAACACCGTTTTGTTCACCGGCAACGCGAATCCCGCGCTTGCCCAGGAAATCGCGACCCACCTCGGTGTCGAACTCGGGAAGGCGCATGTCGGCCGATTCTCGGACGGCGAGGTCGATGTCGAAATCCATCAGAACGTTCGCGCTCGCGACATCTTCGTCATCCAGCCGACGTGTGCGCCGACCAACGAGAATTTGATGGAACTCTGCATCATGGTCGACGCGCTGAAGCGGGCGTCGGCCAGGCGGGTGACGGCGGTCATTCCCTACTTCGGTTACGCCCGACAGGACCGGCGGCCTCGCTCGCGGCGTGTACCGATCAGCGCGAAGGTCGTTGCCAACATGCTGGAGGCGGTCGGCGTCGAGCGGCTGTTGACGATGGATCTGCACGCCGATCAGGTGCAGGGCTTCTTCGACATTCCGGTCGACAACATTTACGCCTCGCCGGTGCTGTTGTCGGATCTGCAGAGCAAGCAGTATCACGACCTGGTCGTCGTGTCGCCGGACGTCGGCGGAGTAGTCCGTGCCCGGGCCCTCGCCAAGCAATTGGGCTGCGACTTGGCGATCATCGACAAGCGGCGGCCGAAGGCCAATGTGTCGGAGGTGATGAACGTCATCGGCGAGATCGAGGGCCGCACCTGCGTCATCATGGACGACATGACCGACACCGCCGGCACGCTCGTCAAGGCGGCGGACGTGCTCAAGGAACGGGGCGCCAAGCGGGTGTTCGCGTACTGCACGCACGCGGTGTTCTCGGGAACGGCGATCGAACGGATCGCGGCGTCGGCACTCGATGAAGTGGTGATCACCAACACCATTGCCCAGAGCGCATCGGTCACTAAATGCCCCAAGACGCGCCAGCAGTCGGTCGCTGTCCCGTTCGCCGAAACGAACCGGCGCATCGAACCAGTGCCGGTAGCTTTGCCGTCCCAGGTGATAGCGGGCCGGCCCGG
>CAXTDH010000040.1:3671-12692 GCA_964242405.1 uncultured Rhizobacter sp.
ACCAACACCATTGCCCAGAGCGCAGCGGTCACCGATTGCCCCAAGGTGCGGCAACTGTCGGTCGCTTTCCTGTTCGCCGAAACGATCCGGCGCATCTCGGACGGCGAATCGGTGACGTCTCTCTTCGCCGAGCAGAACAACAACTTCTAGTCGTGCACGTTCAAGACGAACAGGAGGTTCCGTCGGAGCCTCTGTCGGGTGGGGCCGTTTCGGCCCTGTTTGCAACGGGCTACCTGGTCGCGGGAGCCCACATTGGAGTTACGAATGAAATTCACCGCTTACGAGCGCACGCTGCAGGGGACCGGAGCGAGCCGCCGCCTGCGCAATGCGCAAAAGGTGCCCGGAATCGTCTACGGCGCGGGCACGCCGGCCATGATCGAACTCGATCACAACGCGCTCTTCTTCGCCCTGAAGAAGGAAGCGTTCCACTCGTCCATCCTCGAGATGGACCTGGCCGGCAAGGCCGAGCAGGTGCTGCTGCGCGATTACCAGATGCACCCGTACCGGCCGATCGTGCTGCACATCGACTTCCAGCGCGTCGACGCGGCGACCAAGATCGTGAAGAAGGTGCCGCTGCACTTCATCAACGAAGAGAACTCGCCCGCCGTCAAGACCGACGATTGCGTCGTCAACCATGTCGTGACCGAACTGCGCATTCAGTGTCTGGCCTCGCAACTGCCGGAGTTCCTGACGGTCGACCTGGGTGAGCTCACCAAAGGTCAGACGCTGCACGTCAACGACATCAAGCTGGGCGACGGCATGAAGGTCATGACCCAGGGCAAGCCGAACCCGGTGATCGTCTCGGTGTCGGCTCAGGCCGTGGAAGAGGAAGTCGCTGCGGCACCGGTGGTGGTCGCGGCTGCTGCGCCGGTCAAGGCGAAGAAGACCGAGAAGCAGAACAAGAAGTAAGAGCGATCGCTCGGGCGCGGCGAACGTCGTCGCGTCTCGCCCATCACTGCATCGCGTTCAGCACTGCGAGCGTCATGGCCTCCACGCCGGTTCGGATGCTCGGCTCGGGGATCGGCGCGAAGTAAGGTGAGTGGTTCACGGGCACCGGTTTGCCGGCCGCGCGAAGTTCGGCCAGCTTGGCAGGGTCCGAGCCGCCGATGCCGAAGAACACCGACGGCACGCCGGCGATGATGAAGTCCGAATAGTCTTCGCTGGCCGCACCGGGTGCAGGTTGCAACCGGGCGTTGGCGCCGAAGGCTGTCTTGAAGACCGCGGCGGTGCTGTCGGTGAGCTTGTCGTCGTTGACCACCGCGTTGCCACCCGGCGTCAGCTTGACGTCGGCCGGCGGCGCGCCGGCCATGTCGGTGATGGCCTTTGCCGTGCGGCTGATGCCGTCGAGCAGGATCTTGCGCACCTCCGGCGAGTAGGAGCGCACGGTGCCGCGCAGCAGCACGCTGTCCGGGATGATGTTGCCGGCGCTGCCGCCCTGGATGGCGCCGATGGTGATCACGCCGAATTGCGCGGCATCCTTTTCCCGGCTGACGACGCTCTGCACGTCGACCACGAAGCGCGACGCCATCAGCACCGGATCGATGGTGGCGCTCGGCATCGAGCCATGGCCGCCGCGGCCCTTGAAGACGATGTCGATCGAGTCCGAGTTGGAGCTCAGCACGCCGGGCCGGTACGCGACTTCGCCGACCGGCGCAGGGCTCACATGCAAGGCGAACCCCACCGTCGGCTTCGGGAACCGGGTGAAGAGCCCGTCCGCCAGCATCGCCCGTGCGCCGTTGACGGTCTCCTCGGCCGGTTGGCCGATGAACATCAGCGTGCCCTTCCACTGGTCCTTCATCGACAGCAAAGCCCGCGCCGTACCGATCCAGGCGGCCATGTGGATGTCGTGGCCACAGCTGTGGGCCACCGGTGTGTCGGCGCCGTTCCAGGTCGTTCTGGCACGGCTGGCATAGGGCAGCCCGCTCTTCTCTTCCATCGGCAAGGCATCGAGTTCGGTGCGGACCAGCACCGTCGGTCCGGCGCCGTTCTTGTAGAGCGCGACGATGCCCGTCTTGCCGATGCCTTCGGTCACTTCGAAGCCCAAGGCCCGCATTGCCTTGGCAAGTTTCGCTGCCGTCTCGACCTCCTGGAAGCCGAGCTCGGGATGGGTGTGGATGTCACGGTACACGGCTTCGAGATCGGGATAGCTCTGTGCCAGCGAGGCATCGATCCGGGTCTTGGCCGCCGGTACATCGAGCGCCCAGGAAGCAGTCGGCAGTTCGGCGGCAGCGGCCAGCGTGCTGAGAACGAGCGCCGCCCGGGCGAACGAACGGCGGTTGCAACGTGCAGGAGTCGGGGAGGTGGTCATGCAGCGGTTTCCATGGTGGTGCGAGGGCGCTTCCAAGTTTAGAGTGCTCGGCAGCCACGTCACAGCGGTTCATTTCCTGCTTCGCAGTCGGGCGCGACTCGACGCTGCGACGTCGCTTGCCGCCTCTTTTTATGCCCTTGCCTTCAAACCCTCGAGCGGACTTCCATGCACCCTAATAGAAGAAGCTGTCGTTCCCTGACCCTCGCGGTCGCCACGTTCTCCTCGTTGCTGCTCGCTTCCTGCGGCGGCGGCAATGACGACACACCCCTGCCCGCCGCGCAGAACGCCTGCCAGGTGCTGTCGAGCAGCGGCGGTGCGGTCGTCGTCGGCTCCAATCTGGTGGGCGACCCGTCTCTGCCGGAACCGGCCTCCGGCTATCGCACCGGCCTCAAATCAGTCGTGGCCCGGCGCTTCATGGTGACCACCTCCAACGCCTTTGCGAGCGCCGCGGGCTGCGCGGTGCTCAAGCGCGGCGGCAGCGCGGCCGACGCGGCCGTGGCCGTCCAGGCGGTGCTCGGCCTGACGGTGCCCGAGGCGACCGGCCTCGGCTCCGGCGGCTTCATGCTGTACTACGACGCCGGCGCGAGAACCGTCCAGGCCTACGACGGCCGCGAGTCGGCACCGGCCGCAGCGACCGAAAACTACCTCCGCTACATCGACGACACGACCGACCGCACGGCACCGAAGCCGAACGCCCGTGCGAGCGGCCGTTCGATCGGCACGATCGGCGTGCCGCGCCTGATCGAAGCGGTGCAAAAGGAGCACGGCAAGCTCGCCTGGAAAGACCTGTTCGGGGATGCGATCGACCTTTCGACCAAGGGGTTCAAGATCGGCGGCCGGCTGGCGGCGGCCATCGTCGCCAATGCTGCGAATCTCAAACACGACGCCGACGCCACCGCCTACTTCTTCAACGCGGACGGCAGCCCGAAGGCACTCGGCACCGTCTTGACCAACCCGGCCTACGCGAAAACGCTGACCGCGATGGCGGCGGGCGGTGCCGACGTGCTCTACACCGGGCCGATCGCCGCCGACATCATCGCCAAGATCCGCAGCGCCGTCGCTGTCAACGACGCATCGCCGATCACGCCCGGCAAGACCACCCTGGCCGACCTCGCGGCCTACCAGGCCAAGCGGCGCGACCCGGTCTGCACGACCTACCGAACCTACGTGGTGTGCGGGGCGCCGCCACCGACTTCCGGCGGCATCACGGTCGCCTCTGCGCTCGGCATTCTCGAGAACTTCGACCTCGCCGCGCAGAAGCCGGCCGCGATCGACCTCGAAGGCGGCAAGCCGACGGTCAGTGCCGTCCACCTCGTCAGCGAAGCCGAGCGGCTGGCCTATGCCGACCGCGACCGCTACGTCGCCGACACCGACTTCGTGCCCTTGCCGCTGGGCAGTGCCGACACGCTGCTCAACAAGCCCTACCTCAAGAGCCGGGCGGCACGGATCAGCCTGACGCGCAGCGTGGGCACGGCCGCGTCGGGCGAGTTCGGCGTTGCGCCGCTCGGCATCGACACCACCGTCGAGCACGGCACCAACCAGTTCACGATCGTCGACGGCGAGGGCAATGTCCTGACGGCGACGACAACCGTCGAGTCGAGCATGGGCTCCTTCCACATGGTCGACGGCTTCCTCCTGAACAACCAGCTCACCGACTTTTCGGCTGCTCCGACCGATGCCAACGGCGCGCTGATCGCCAACCGCGTGGCACCAGGCAAGCGGCCGCGCAGCTCGATGGCGCCGACGCTCGTCTTCCGGCAGGCGGCCGACGGCAGCCGTGGCGACTTCCTCCTGGCGACCGGTTCGCCCGGTGGCGGCACGATTCCACAGTACGTGCTCAAGACGGTGGTCGGCGTGCTCGACTGGGGGCTGGACGCTCAGCAAGCCGCCAATCTCGTCGACTTCGGCGCCAGCAACAACCCGACGACGACGGTCGGCGGCGAGCATCCGAACGTCGACGCCACCAACAACGGCAACAACGATCCGTTGATCTCGGGCCTTCGAGGGCTCGGGCATACCGTGTCGACGGCGGCGCAGTCCAGCGGCGTCAACTCGATCATCCTGACGCGGATCGGCGGGCGGCCGGCCTGGCAGGGCGGCACCGATCCACGCCGCGAGGGCCTGGTGCTCGGGGACAGCTTCATTCCCTGAGTTGCCGGCCGCGCACGACTTGTCTGACCGCGGCTTGAGGCGCCGGCGTACCTCTGCCGCCTGGCGCTGGTGCGATGATCCTGCTCCGCATCCAACCAGAGGAGGAGATCCATGAGCATCTTCAGCAACATCCTGAGCAAGATTTTCCCGTCCAGCCACCCGGCGGTCACGACCGCCCAGGCCCCGGCGGACGTCACGACGACGCCGGCCACTTCGACAGCCGCGCCGGCTGCCGCCGCGATGCCCCAGGTCGACGTCGAGCAAGTGTTGAACGGCATGGCCTCCAGCAGCGGCGAGACGCTGAATTGGCGCACGTCGATCGTCGATCTGATGAAGTTGCTGTCGCTCGACAGCAGCCTCGCCAACCGCAAGGATCTCGCCAAGGAACTGAACTACAGCGGCGACACCAACGATTCGGCGAGCATGAACATCTGGCTGCACAAGCAGGTGATGAACAAGCTGGCGCAGAACGGCGGCAAGGTGCCCGCCGATCTGAAGGATTGAGGACAGCGACCATGAGTGCCGCCGCTGCTTCCTCGGGTACGGAGCCGACCACCGTCGACGTCGAGGACCAAGCCTCGCTGCGCTATTGGTGCGACCGGTTCGGCGTCACGGTCGACCAGCTCCAGGAGTCGGTGCTGGCCGCCGGCGACGACCCGCAAGCGGTGCAGGAGCACCTCTTGCAGCAGGGCAGCAGCGCCGGCGCCGGGTGATGCGATCGGTGCGCCGCCGGGGGCGGTGACCCTCAGGGCAGCACCTTGATCGAACGAACGAATTCGGTCGTGTAGGTGTCGGCGAGTTTGACCTTCGCCGGATCGAGCAGCTTTGCGCCGACCATGAAGTCGTAGCTCGCCTTGGCCCGGGCCTCGGTGATGATGCCGATGCCGAGGCGGGCGGCGTCGCCACCGGCGATCATGCCGGTTTCGTTCAGCTTGCGAACGCTGTAGGCGAGCTGCTCCGCGGTCATCTCCGGGTTGTCCTTTCGGATCAATGCGTCGCCCGGCCCGGGATTCGCGAGGTAGCTCTTCCAGCCCTCGGCACTTGCCTTGACGAAGGCCGCGACCGCCGCCTTGCGCTTGTCGATCGTCGTCTGCAAACAGGCAACGGTCGTCGCGTAGGCGGGAAAGCCGAAGTCGCTCAGCAGGAAGGTGTTGGCTTTGATGCCCGCCTTCTGGATCGCATAGGGCTCGGAGGTGACATACCCTTGCTGCACCAGATTCCGGTCGGCGACGAAGGGCTGGATGTTGAAGGTGTAGGGTCGCGACTGAGCGTCGGTCAGGCCGTATCGAGCTTTCAGCCAAGGCCAGTAGCCCAGGTTGGCGCCCGGCGCGACGAGGATCGTCTTGCCTTTCATCTGCTCGATCGTGGTCACGTCTTCGTGAGCGATCAGCACCTCGGGATCTTTTTGCATCATCGCCGCGACATTGACGATCGGCAGGCCGCTCTCCCGTGTCAGCATGACCTGCAGGTCGGTCGCGCCCATCACGCAGTCGGCCTGGCCCGCGGCCAACAACTGGAAGATGTTGACCTGCGGCCCGCCCATCTTGATCGTCACGTCCAAGCCGGCCCGGCGGTACAGGCCGGTCGCGACCGCCTGGTAGAAGCCGCCATGCTCCGCTTCGGCAAACCAGTTGGTCAGGAAGACGAACTTGTCTTCCGCCCGGACAGGCAGGGAGGCCGTCGCGAGACCGAGCAACGCGACAGTCAGCCATCGCGCAGAACGAATCGGGTGCAGCGTCATGATCTTTCTCGGGCAATGAAGTGGCCGTGATTCTGAGCCGCGACGCGACGGTCGGTAAAGCAACCGCGCGATTCGCCCGTCACACCACTCGCGCACGGCCCCCATTTGATCGATAATCCGCCCCGCAGGAGAGCGCCGGGCAGAGCCCCGGCCACCGAAGGCGCAACCTCCCATGAACGCTCAGGTCCCGTACTGCACATCCATCACGCCGTCTGGAGAGACGTTTTGTTCCCGCCGCTGGCGGGGGCGACGCACCGAAGGAGCAAGGCCGTCGCTCGAGTGGCACGGCTGAATCTCTCAGGTACCGAGGACAGGGGGAGCGGCAAGCAGCATCGATCGAAGGGATCGATGCGCGCATCCGTGTTTGGAGCCTCCCATGAAAGTCGTTGTCCTCGGTGCCGGTCTTCTCGGCGTCACTTCAGCCTATTTCCTGCGCCAGCAAGGCCACGACGTCACCGTCGTCGACCGCCAGGCAGCGCCCGCGGCGGAAACCAGCTTCGCCAACGGCGGCCAGATCTCGGTCAGCCATGCCGAGCCCTGGGCCAACCCGAGTGCACCGCTCAAGGTGTTGAAATGGTTGGGCAAGGAAGACGCACCGCTGCTTTTCCGTATGCGTGCCGACGTGCGGCAGTGGCTCTGGGGCCTGCAGTTCCTGCGCGAATGCACGCCCGCCCGGACGCGCCACAACATCGAGCAGATCGTCCGTCTCGGCACCTACAGCCGCGACACCTTGCAGGCGCTGCGCCGCGACATCGGCATCAGCTACGACGAGCGGGTGCAGGGGATCCTGCACTTCTACACCGACCCCAAGGAATTCGAGGGCGCCGAAGCGCCGGCAGCGTTGATGCGCGAGCTCGGCTGCGACCGCCGGGTGATCTCGGCGGACGAAGCCGTGCGCATCGAGCCGGCACTGCGCCACATTCGGCCGCGGCTCGCCGGTGCCACCTACACCGCCGAAGACGAATCGGGCGACGCCAACCGTTTCGCGCGTGAACTGGTGGAGCGCTGCCGCACCGACGGCGTGCAGTTCCTGATGAGCCACACGGTCACCGCGCTGCGTGAAGCCGGCGGCCGCATCGATCACGTCGAGGCGACCGATGCCGAGGGGCGCTTCCAGCGCATCCGCGGCGACGCCTATGTGCTGGCGATGGGCAGCCTGAGCCCGCTCGTCGTCGAGCCGCTCGGCATCCGCCTGCCGATCTACCCGGCCAAGGGCTACTCGGTCACCTTGCCGGTGAAGGACGAGTCGATGGCGCACCAGGTGTCGCTCACCGACGACGAGTACAAGCTCGTCTTCTCGCGCCTCGGCAACCGCCTGCGCATCGCCGGTACCGCCGAGCTGAACGGCTACGACCGTGACCTGAACCGGGTTCGTTGCGAGGCGATCGTTCGCCGTCCCGAGGAGCTGTTTCCGGGTGCCGGCGACACCGATCAGGCTCAATTCTGGACTGGTCTGCGCCCGGCGACACCGTCGAACGTGCCGATCATCGGTCGCTCCAAGCTGCCCAACCTGTACTTCAACACCGGCCACGGCACGCTCGGCTGGACGCACTCCTGTGGTTCGGGCAAGAGCATCGCCCGGATCGTCAGCGGGCTGCGACCCGAGGTCGATTTCGCCTTCACCGGTGCCCCGACCGTTGCGCGAGGCCCCGTGCCGGCCGGTGCGTCGGCGTCGATCTGAGCTTGAAGAACCCGCTCCTGGTGGCGCTCGGCGAGCGGTTGCGCGAGCTGCGCGCTCGCCGCGGGCTGACGCGCAAGGCGCTCGCCGAAGCGGCCGGCGTCTCGGAGCGGCATCTTGCGAATCTCGAGCACGGCGTCGGCAATGCCTCGATCCTGGTGTTGCAACAGGTCGCCACGGCGCTGCACGCGTCGTTGGCAGAACTGCTGGGCGACGTAACCACGTCGTCGGCGGAATGGCTGCTGATCCGTGAACTGCTCGTGGACCGAAGCGAAGCCGAACTTCGTCGCGCCCGGGTGATGCTCTCCGAAGCGCTGGCCACCGCCGGCGCCGATCCGGCTCGACGCTCCCGTTATGCGCTGGTCGGCTTGCGCGGTGCCGGCAAGAGCTCCCTCGGGCAGATGCTGGCAGCAGCGCTCGATCTTCCCTTCATCGAGCTCGGCAGGGAGATCGAAAAACTCGCCGGCTGCAGCATCCGCGAGATATACGACCTCTACGGCGCCAGCGCCTACCGACGTTACGAGCGACGCGCCCTCGACTTGACGGTGCAGGCGCGTGCCGAGGTCGTCATCGCTACCCCGGGGGGCATCGTCTCGGAGCCGGCCACCTTCAATCAGTTGCTCACGCACTGCACCACCATCTGGCTGCAGGCGACGCCCGAGGAGCACATGAACCGGGTGGCGGCGCAGGGCGATTTGCGACCGATGGCGGCGAGCACCGAAGCGATGGAAGACTTGAAGCGCATCCTGGCCGGCCGCGCTGGGTTCTATTCGCGAGCCGACCTGACGCTCGACACCGGCGGCCAGACGCTGGATGTGAGCTTTCAGCGGCTTCGGAAGTTACTGGCCGAGCGAGGTGTCATGGCCATCGGTTAGAGGCGTCGCCCCTATTGACGCAAGATAGTGCATGCGCTATGCTGGGTTCTTCCAGCCGGATATGCACTTTGGTTCATGAGCGACTTTGCTCGTGACGCTGTGGAACCGGCAACCTGGGAGACACCGATGAGCACCACCGATCCTGTTGTCGACTACCGCACCGACCCGAGTCAATCTCGCCACTGGAAGCTGTCGACCGCAGGTGCTGTGGCGCCCTTGTCGCTCGACATCGCCGAAGACGCCGGCATTCGACCGGGCTACAAGCTCA
>CAXTDH010000041.1:0-12551 GCA_964242405.1 uncultured Rhizobacter sp.
GCCGACGTTGTGGTGGCTCTTGATCGACGTCGCCTTCTTGGTCTTGGCGCCGCCGCTCTCGATCACGTCCGGGTAGATCGTGCCCTGGGCCAGCCACTCGACACCACCGCCGCCCGCTTCACCCGCCGGACGAGCCGCCTTCAATTTCGCCGCCTCCGCCTTGAACACCTCGACGAACTCCCGGCCGATGATCTTGCGCTTGGCCTCCGGGTCGGTCACGCCCGCGAGGTGGCCGAGAAACTGCTCGCTCGCATCGACCGCAATCACCTTCGCATGCAGCCGGCCGACGAACATCTCCATCACCAGCCGGCCCTCGTTCAGCCGCAGCAGGCCGTGGTCGACGAAGACGCAGGTGAGCTGGTCGCCGATCGCCCGGTGAATGAGCGCCGCGGCGACGCTCGAATCGACGCCGCCGGAGAGGCCCAAGATCACCTCTTCGCCGCCGACCTGTTCGCGGATCCGCGCGACCGCCTCGTCGACGTAGCTGCCCATCACCCAATCGGGCCTAGCGCCGGCGATCTCGAGCACGAAGCGGTTCAGCAGGTCGCGGCCCTGCAGCGTGTGCGTGACCTCCGGGTGGAACTGCACCCCGTAGTAGCCACGCGCCTCGTCGGCGATCCCCGCGACCGGGCAGCTCGGCGTCGACGCCATCAGCTTGAAGCCGGGCGGCAGCTTCGTGACCTTGTCGCCGTGGCTCATCCAGACCTTGAGCATGCCGTGGCCTTCGGCGGTGGAGAAATCCTGGATGCCGGCGAGCAGCCGGGTGTGGCCGTGCGCCCGCACCTCGGCATAGCCGAATTCGCGGTCGTCGGCGGCCTCGACCTCGCCGCCGAGCTGCACCGCCATGGTGAACATGCCGTAGCAGATGCCCAGCACGGGCACGCCCGCATCCCACACCGCCTGCGGCGCCCGCAGGTCGTGCGCCTCGTAGGTCGACGCATGGCTGCCGGACAGGACGATGCCCTTGGGCGCAAATTCACGGATGAAGGCGTCGCTGACGTCGTTCGGGTGGATCTCGCAGAACACATGCGCCTCGCGAATGCGGCGGGCGATCAGCTGCGTCACCTGCGAGCCGAAATCGAGGATCAGGATTCTGTCGTGCAGAGACGGCGTCATGGGCGGTTCGTGGGCGGTCGGCTGGCGGTCAGCGGGCTATCAGGGGCGTCAGCAGGCGTCAGCGGGCGGTGGAGGCGACCACCGGCGAGGATCCCGACAGCTCGGGCGGGGCGCTGCGAAAGTGCCGCCAGGCGATCAGCAGCGCCGCGAACTGGAGCGCCGCACAGAAGTAGAACGGCGTGCCGATGCGCCAATCGCCCCTGGGCAAATGCGCGACCAGCGCCAGCAGCGGCGCACCGACCACGGGGGCCAGCACCGCCATCAGGCTGTTCAGCGCGCTCACCGCACCGAGCGTGCGGCCCTGGCTGCTCGACTCGGCGGCGTTCGAGATGATGCTCTGGATCGAAGCCGTCACCGTGAAGCCGAGCAGGTTGCCGACGACGACCGCGACCATCATCCAGCCTTCGGTGATGGCGCCCCAGGCAATGTAGGCGAGCGTCGACGAGACCAGCCCGACGATCGCCAGGCGCTGCGGCGCGAAGCGCTTGAGCAACGGCCCGAGCAGCACGCCCTGAACCAGGGCCGACATCACGCCGACCGCGAACAGCGACCAACCGTTCTGCGCCGGACCCCAGCCGAACTTGAAGGTCGTATAGAGCACCCAGGTGGTGTACAGAATGAACTGAGCGAGGCCGCTGAAGCAGATCACCACCACCAGCAGGCCGACGCCCTTCAACTGGCTCAGGTCGTAGAGCGAAGCGAACGGGTTGAGTGCCTTGATACCGAACGCACGCCGCCTTTCGACCGGCAAGGATTCCGGCAAGACGAAGTAGCCGTAAACCAGGTTCAGCAGCGCCAGGCCGCCCGCCGCGAAGAACGGATAGTGCAGATCGATGGCGCCGAGCACGCCGCCGATGACCGGCCCGAGGATGAAACCGACGCCGAACATCGCCCCCAGCAGGCCGAAGCGCTTGGCGCGTTCCTCCGGCAGCGAAATGTCGGCGACATAGGCGTTCGCGACCGAGGCATTCGACTGCATGGCGCCGCTGAACAGCCGCACGACGATCAGCATCCAGAGGGCGGTCGCAAGCGCGGTGACGAAGAAGCTGAGCGCCAACGCGCAGAACCCCATCAAGAGCACCGGCCGGCGGCCGAAGCGGTCCGACAGGGCGCCCAGCACCGGCGACGTCAGGAAATTGGCGATGCTGAAGGCAAAGGTGGTCGCGCCGAACCAGAAGGCCTGGTCCGCGGAGGAGCCGCCGGTGAAGGTGCCGACGAGGCCGGGCAATACCGGGATGATCAGGCCGATCGAAACCATGTCGATCAGCACCGTCAACATGATGAAGGGCATCGCGGCCCGCCGGGCGGTGGATGCGGGCGCTGCGCCGGAAGAAAGGTGGCCCGGCCTACTGGTGCCGGGTTCGGTTCCGGTTCCAGGTCCGATGCCAGTGCCGATGCCGATGCCGGTTCCAGATCCGGTGCCGGTGCCGCTTCCCGATCCGGTCACGGTTTGCGATTCGACAGGTTCGACTTCTCTCATTCCATCCGGTAGTTCGGTGCTTCTTTCGTGATCTGCACATCGTGGACATGGCTCTCGCGCATGCCGGCCGACGAGATCTCGACGAATTCGGCACGTTCATGCAGCTCGGCGATGCTCGCGCAGCCGCAGTAGTGCATCGACGCCCGCAGCCCGCCCGCCATCTGGAAGATCACGCCGACCACCGATCCCTTGTACGGCACCTGCCCCTCGATGCCCTCGCGCACCAGATTGGCGGCGCTGCCGCTGTGACCCATACCGGCACTCATGCTGTGACCCGCGCTGTCGCCCGGACCGTTGCCGCTCACTTCCTGGAAGTAGCGGTCGGCCGAACCTTGCTGCATCGCCCCGATCGAGCCCATGCCGGGGTAGCTCTTGTAGGTGCGCCCCTGGTAGAGGATGGTCTCGCCGGGCGCTTCCTCGGTACCGGCGAAAGCGCCGCCCATCATCACCGTGTCGGCACCGGCGGCGATCGCCTTGGCCAGGTCGCCGGAATAGCGAACGCCGCCGTCGGCGATCAAGGGCACGCCGCTGCCCCTCAGCGCCTTGCCTACTCCGTCGATCGCATAGATCTGCGGCACGCCGACGCCGGTGACGATCCGCGTCGTGCAGATCGAGCCCGGGCCGATGCCGATCTTGACCGCGTCGGCGCCCGCCTCCACCAGCGCCAGCGCCGCCGCGCCGGTCGCGATGTTGCCGCCGATCACGTCGACCTGCGGATAGTGCTTCTTGACCCAGCGCACCCGTTCGACAACGCCCGCGCTGTGGCCATGCGCCGTGTCGACGACGATCACGTCGACGCCGGCCCGCACCAGCGCCTCGACCCGCTCCTCGGTGCCGTCGCCGACGCCGACCGCCGCCCCGACCCGCAGCTTGCCCATGGCGTCGCGGGCGGCGTTTGGAAAGCTCGTCTGCTTGGTGATGTCCTTGACCGTCATCAGGCCGCGCAGCTCGAAGGCATCGTTGACGACCAGCACGCGCTCGAGCTTGTGGCGGTGCATCAGCGCCTTGCCCTCCTCGATCGTCGCCGCTTCGCCGACCGTCACGAGGCGCTCGCGCGGCGTCATGATCTCGCTCACCGGCACATCCAGGCGTGATTCGAAGCGCAAATCGCGGTTGGTGACGATGCCGACCACCGTCGTGCCGCCCGGGCCGCCGAGCACCGGAAAGCCCGAGATGCCGTGCTGGCGCGACAGCTCCAGCACGTGGCGCACCGTCGTTTCCGGCGCGACGGTGATCGGGTCGCGCAACACCCCCGACTCATAGCGCTTGACCCGCGCCACCTCGGCCGCCTGTCGCCCCGGGGTCATGTTCTTGTGAACGATGCCGATACCCCCTTCCTGGGCGAGCGCGATCGCCAGCCGAGCTTCGGTGACCGTGTCCATCGCCGCGGAAACCAGCGGCAGGTTCAGGCGGATGTTGCGGGAGAGCGGCGTCGCGAGATCGGTGTCGCGGGGCAACACCCGGGAGAACGCCGGGACCAGCAACACATCGTCGAAGGTCAGCGCTTTGCCGAGGAGGCGCATGGGAAAGGCTCCGGATGCAAAAGCGAATTATAGGGAGCCACCTCCGGCGAGGCGGGTCGTCCTCGGGCGGCTGCCGGCCCTGTGTCGCCGGCGGCTGGCGGCTCGCGGCTGGCGGCTGCGGCTGGCGGCTGGCGACTGGCGGGCCCGAGTCGGCCATCGATCGGCCGGCCCCGCAGTCGTCGGCCGCACCCCGGCGAGATACACTTTGTAAACACCCCGCTCGACTGGATCGCCATGCGCCGTTGGATCGCCGCTCTGTTCGTCGTCGTACTCGGTTCGGCGCTGTCGTTGCCGGCCGAGGCACAGTGGAAATGGCGCGACCGCAACGGTCATACACAGTACAGCGACATGCCGCCGCCGCCCGGAACAGCCGACAAGGACATCCTGTCGCGCCCGTCATCCGCACAGCGCCCGGCCACTGCGCCACCGCTCTCCGGCGCGGCGTCATCGGCTCCCGGCGCAGAGGCGGCCGCCTCGGCCGGACGCGGCGCCGGCCTTGCAATCAAGTCGGTCGAGCCGGAGCTCGAGGCCAGGCGCAAGCTGGCGGAGCAGGTCGATGCCGACAAGCGCAAGGCCGACGAAGCCCGTGTCGCCGCGACGAAGGCCGAGAACTGCGTCCGCGCCCGGGCCCAGCTGCGCACGCTCGACAGCGGTCAGCGCATCGCCAAGGTCAACGAAAAGGGCGAGCGCCAGATCATCGACGACGCGGCCCGCGCCGAAGAGACGCGGCGGGCGCAGGAAGGGGTCACGAGCAACTGTCAGTAGGCGCAGGGGCGTCAGGTCCGTCCACCGCTGGGCGCGCTTTCGCTCGCGCCGCGCCGATAGCACCGGTCGACGCTGTGCGGGCACGGTACCGCAGCCGACGCGCCTCTTTCGGGTCGACCTTCAGCGGCCGGTAAACTTCAACCCGGTCACGGTCGCGAAGCACTTTCGATCGCTCGCAGCGCATGCCCCAGACGCCGACCGGCAGTCGGTCGATGTCGGTCGGCGATTGCCGGGCTCGAAGGCCGCTCGCATCGATCGCCTCCTCGACCGTCGCGCCCGGCGGCAGACGAAGAACCACCTCGTCGACCTCGCCCGCCCGCGGGCTGAACGACACGGTGACACTCAGTGTCGAAGCGCTGATCGCCCCCGCTTCAGCCGGTTGCACGAGGTTCAGCCGTTCGCGTGGACTTGCGCTGCACGCCGGACGAAGGAGTCGACGAAGGTGTCGGCGATCCGGTCGAACATCGGGCTGATCAGCGCCTCGAGCATGAAGTTGGCGAAGGTGTAGCGCAGCTCGAAGTCGACGCGGCAGGCCTCGGCCGCGGCGCCTTCGGCCGGTGGCACCGCGTTGAACCGCCAAGCGCCATCGAGTTGCGAGAACGGACCGTCGACGAGTTGCAGGTCGACCGAACGGTCCGGCACATGGGTGTTTCGGGTCGTGAACGATTGCCGCACCCCGAGGTAGGAGAGGTGCAGCCGGGCGGTGACGCCGTCCTCGCGACGTTCGATCACTTCGGCGCGTTCGCACCAGGGCAGGAATTGCGGATAGTCGTCGACAGCCGTCACCAGCGCGTACATCTGGTGCGGCGAATGGGCCAGTAAGACGGACTTTTTGACCTGCTTCATACAATAGGCGATTGTATTGAGGTCCATGATCGCCTCACCTTTCGCCCATGTCCATCGCCGAAAACCGCCGCGCCCGATTCGACTACCACCTCGAGGAACAACACGAGGCCGGCATGGTGCTGCAGGGCTGGGAGATCAAGGCGATCCGCGCTGGACAGGTGCAGCTGACCGACGGCTACGTCGTGATTCGTGACGGCGAATTGTTCCTGATCGGCTGCCGGATCAACGCCCTGCGCAGCGCCTCGAGCCACATCAGCCCCGAGGCCGACCGGACCAAGAAGCTGCTGCTGCACAAGGAGGAGATCAAGCGGCTGGTCGGCAAGGTCGAACAGAAAGGCTTCACGCTCGTGCCGTTGAATCTGCACTTCAAGGGCGGGTTGGTGAAGGCCGACATCGCACTCGCCAAGGGCAAGGCCGAGCACGACAAGCGCAACACCGAGAAGCAGCGGGACTGGGATCGCGAGAAGGGGCGGCTGATGCGGCACAAGGTCTCGTCGAAGTCATGAGCGCCGTTCCGCTGCCCGCTCGAGAAATCGCCGACCTGCCCGGCCCGCGCGGCCTGCCCTGGGTGGGCAACCTGCTGCAGGTCGAGCCGTCGCGGATGCACCAGAACGTCGAGGCCTGGGCACGCCGCTACGGCTCGGTCTTTCGCTTCAGGATCGGCCCTCGGACACTGGTCGCGGTGACCGACCACGAAACGCTGCACGCGCTGCTGCGCGACCGGCCCGACGGCTTTCGCCGCACCCGCTCGCTGCAGCGCATCGGCGTCGAGATGGGGCTCAAGCCGGGCGTGTTCGGCGCTGAGGGCGATGCTTGGCGGTCGCAACGGCGCATGGTCATGGCCGGGCTCGACCCGAGCCACGTCAAGGCTTACTTCCCGGCGCTGCTGCGCGTGACGCAGCGCCTGGCCGGCCGTTGGCAGCAGGCGGCGCGAGCCGGCACGGCGATCGACCTGCAGGCCGACCTGATGCGCTACACCGTCGACGCGGTCTCGGGCCTCGCCTTCGGCACCGACGTGAACACGCTGGAGTCGAACGACGACGTCATCCAGCAGCACCTCGACAAGATATTTCCGGCGCTCTACCGACGGCTCTTCGCACTGTTGCCGACCTGGCGCTGGTACAAGAGCCGCGCCGACCGCGAACTCGACGCGAGCATGGCAGCGGTCAACAGCGCGATCGACGGCTTCGTCGCCGCGGCCCGGGCTCGCCTGCGCGACGACCCGGCGCGGCGCGACGACCCGCCCAATCTGCTCGAAGCGATGATCGTCGCCGCCGACAGCGACGGCAGCACGGTGACGGATGCACAGGTCGCCGGCAACGTCATGACGATGCTGCTCGCCGGCGAGGACACAACCGCCAACACGCTCGCCTGGATGATCCACTTGCTGCAGCAGCGGCCCGAGGTGCTCGCTCGTGCGCGCGCCGAGGTGCTCGAACACGCCGGCAGCCGGGTCGCCGACTTCAGCCCGGAGCGCATGGCCCGGCTCGACTACGTGGAGGCGTGTGCGCACGAGACGATGCGGCTCAAGCCCGTGGCGCCTTTCATGACCATCCAGGCGCTGCGCGAGACCCGCATCGGCGACTTGCGCATCCCGGCGGACACGCTGGTGCTCTGCATGATGCGCAGCGACAGCGTCAGCGACCGGTTCTTCCCCAACGCCGCCGAGTTCGATCCGCAGCGCTGGCTCGCCGGCGGGGCGCCTGCGGCTGCGGCGACGTCGGCCAAGCGGGTCTCGATCCCGTTCGGCGCCGGGCCGAGGGTCTGCCCGGGCCGCTACATCGCCCTGCTCGAAATCAAGATGGCGATGGCCATGCTGCTGACGCAGTTCGTCATCGAACGCGTCGCCACGGCCACGGGCGCCGAACCCGCGGAGAAGATGTCCTTCACGATGGCGCCGGTCGGCCTCGCGATGCGCTTGCGGGAACGCTCGCCGGGCTGACGCCACGGTCGCCGGCCTGGTGGCCTTGCCGCCTTGCCGGCCTCGCTGGCCTCGCTGGCCTTGCTGGCCGTCTGCCTTCACCTCGGCCGAGTCGTCGAGGATCGAAGAAGGGCCCCTGTGTGACACCAGGTGCCAAACGCCGCCGAATGACACGGCGAGCAGCGGGCGGCCACCCAAGCTCGCAGCATGGAAGCTCAACATGGCGGCAAGCCGATCGACAGCCATTCGTCGAGTGGCCATCCCGGCTTCACCACCGCGAAGGATGCTTCCCCTGCTGGTGGAATACGCGGTGATGGCGCGGCGCGCGTCCGCCGTGAGCCGGCTCGATGCCGTGCTCGACGCCTGCCACAAGCGGGCCCGGCCGATCCTGATGACGACGCTCGCGATGGGCGCCGGCATGCTGCCGAACGCGATCGGCTTCGGCGCCGAGCCGAGCTTTCGCCAACCGATGGCGGTGGTCGTGATCGGCGGCTTGATCACCTCGACGGTGCTCAGCCTGATCGTCATTCCGGTGGTCTTCACCCTGGTCGACGATCTGTTGCAGTGGCTGCGGCGATTCGTCCCCAAATCGGCCGCCCACGGCGCCGCGGCCACCGACGCGGCCAGGACCGCATGACGCCGTGTGACACGCGGGCCGGCTCGTCACAGGCCGTTGCCCATCGCAGCGCCCGCGGTGGCGCGGGGCCCGAACAATGGGTGTTGGTCCCGGCGCTCAGCATTCGCCGAGCGGTGGCCGGGATGGAGACTCTTTCATGAACCGCATTCGTAGTGCCCAGACCCCGCTGACCTGCCTTGCCGCGTCGCTCGCCGCCCTCTTCCTCGCCAAGCCGGGCCATGCCCAGGAACTCGACCCACCCGGCCCCGACGCCTGGCGCTTCAGCGCCGGGGTCGGCGCGATCAGCCAGCCGAAGTACCCCGGCAGCGGCTCGCAGAAGACGACGTTGGTGCCGCTCGTCAGCGCCAGCTACGGGCGGTATTTCATCGGCGGCATGCCCGGAGCCGGCGTCCCGGCCGGCATCGGCGCCTTCCTCGTCCAGGACGCGCACTGGCGCCTCGGCGTCGGCCTCGGCGGCTCGCTCGAGAAGCCGCGCAAGGAGTCGGATTCGCCGCGCCTGAGGGGCCTCGGCGACATCCCGCGGACCGCGCTCGGATCGGTCTTCGCGAGCTACAACGACCGCTACTACTCGCTGCGTGGCTCGGTGCAGACGGACATTGGCGGCCACCACGAAGGCACCAGCGCGACCCTCGATCTCGAAGGCCGCTACCCGTTCGGCGACCGCCTGGTTCTGAGCGCCGGCCCGTCGGTCACCTGGGTCGACTCGAAGTACAACCGCACCTTTTTCGGCATCGACGCGACGCAGAGCGCGGCCTCGGGTCAGCCGGTTTATGAGGCCGGCAGCGGCATCGAGGCAATCCGCTTCAATGTCGGCGCGAACTACCGCCTGACGCCCAACTGGGGGCTTGGGGCGCGCTTCTCGGTCGGCAGCCTGCGCGGCGACGCCGGCTCGAGCCCGATCACCGAGAAGAAGCAACAGAACAGCCTCGGCGTGTTCGCGACCTATCGCTTCTGACCGGTCGACGACATGCGAACCGCCGGGGGCACCGGCGGTCGCGCAGATCAAGCGGGCGCGCAAGCCAGCGCAACCAGCGCCTGTTCCAGGTCGGCGATCAGATCGTCGACGGCCTCGAAGCCGACCGAAAACCGGACCAGCCCACCGCGCCAGGCCGATGCCGGCCGGATCGTCGCCAGGTCGTAAGGCACGACCAGGCTGACCGGGCCGGCCCAGGAGAAGCCGATCTTGAAGAGCCGCAGCGCATCGACGAAGGTGTCGACCTGCACACGGCCGAAGCGCTCGTGAAACACGACCGAGAACAGCCCTGCCGCCGCGCTGCAGGTCGCGCGCCAGTGCGCATGACCGGGCGAGCCGGTGAAGGCAGGGTGCAGCACGAGCGCGATCTCGTCACGGCCCGCGAGCCACTCGGCGAGTGCCCGCCCCGCCTTGTCCTGCGCCTCATAACGCAGCGCCAGCGTCGGCAGCGACCGGAGCACGAACTCGGCGTCGTTGGCACCGATGCCCCAACCCATGCGCATGTGGGTGCCGAGCAGGCGGTGGTGCAGCGCGGTGTCGCGGGTGGTGATCGAGCCCATCAGCACATCCGCGCCGCCCGACGGGTACTTGGTCAGCGCCTGCATGCAGATATCGACCGCCAGCGGCTCGGGCCCGCGGCCGGGCTGCAAGTCGAACGCGTTGAAGGCGATGCCGGCGCCCCAGGTGTTGTCGAGCGCGGCGATCACGCCACGATCGCGGGCGATCCGCACCAATGCCGGCAGATCGGGAAATTCCATCGTCACCGAGCCGGGCGCTTCGATCCAGACCAGGCGTGTCGCCGGGCCGATCGCCGCGGCCAGCGATTCAGCGTCCATCGGCTCGTACACACGGTGGCCGATGCCCCAGCCGGCCAACTCCTGGCGCGCCAACTCCCGGTTCGGCCCGTAGGCGTTGGAGGGGATCAGCACCTCGTCGCCCGCCTTCAGCAGCGCCATGTCGACGAGTGCGATCGCGGCGAGCCCGCTCGGCACCAGGATCGAGTGCAGCCCGCCTTCGAGCGTGGCGATGCGCTCCTCGAGGGTGAACGTCGTCGGCGTGCCGTGCAGGCCGTAGGTGTAGCCGTTCTTGTGCTTCCAGTCGCGGGCCCGCATGGCAGCGGTGTTGGCGAAGACGATCGTCGAGGCCTTGTGGACGGCCGTCGGCACCGCCATGAAGCCTGCCGGCGCCACGTAGGAATGGTGTATCTGTTCCGTCACTGCCGACAGGGGCTTTTTTGCCGGGGAGGCGCCCTCGCCGTTCATCGCGCTGCCTCCGACCCGGCGAGCGACGCCACCGCCGCCTCGACGCCGCCAACGCCGATCGCAATGCCCTGCACCCGCATCGCCGCCTCGATGCCGGCCAGGCAACCGAGGATCATCGGCGGGTTCACATCCCCCAGGTGGCCGATCCGAAATGCCCGGCCGGTCAGGGGGCCCAGACCGCCGGCGATCGCGACCTGGAAGCGCTCCCGGGCGACGCCGCGCAGGGCTTCCGGGTCGATCCCGGCGGCCACGACCACGGTCGTCACCGACACCGAACGGGCGTCCGGCACTTGGCAGAAGAAGCCGACGGTTCCGGCTTCGCTCCAGCACGTGACCGCCGCGTGCACCGCCGCCGACAGCGCCGAGTGTCGCTCGAACACGTGCTCGGTGCCCTCGTGGTCGATCAGCGCGAGCGCGGCCTGCACGCCCATCAACAGGCTCTGCGGCGGCGTACCGCAGAATTTGCGATACGACACCCCGCTTCGGCGCAACCGCCAGTCCCAGTAGAACCTCGGCGCAGGGTTGCGCGCCGCCACCTCGAACGCACGAGCGTCGACGGCGCAGAACGCCAGGCCCGGCGGCGTCATCAAGCCCTTCTGCGATGCGCCGACCACCACGTCGGCGCGAAGCTCGTCCATCGCGAACGGCGCGGCGGCGAGCGATGCCACCACGTCGACCACGAACAGCGCCGGGTGGTCCGCGGCGTCCATCGCGGCGCGGATCATCGGCAGGTCGGAGGTGATGCTGGTGGCGGTATCGGTATGGACGACGAAGACAGCGACGATCTCGCGCTTGCGGTCGTCCCGCAAGGCCTGCTCGATCACCGCCGGATCGATCGGCCGGCCCTCCACCCACGGCGTCCGGATGACCCGAGCGCCGAAGGCTTCGACCTGGATCGCCCACGATTCCGAGAAGTGCCCGGTGTTCGCCACCAGCACCGCCTGCCCCGGCGCGACCAGGTTGGCGATGACGGCCTCCCAGGCGCCATGGCCGTTGGCGGCATAGAGGAAGACGTCGCTTTGCTCGGTTCGCAACAGCCGTTTGAGGCCGGTCTCGACCGAGGCGATCAGCTGGTCGACACGCGGGTCGGCGAGGTCCATCGGCTGATAGCTCATCGCCTGGATGACCTGGTCCGGCACCCGTGTCGGCCCGGGCGAATGCAGGAAACGGTGGCCCGGAACGCGTGGATAGGTCGGCTTCAAATCGGCACCCCGATCAGGTCATGGCCCTCGGTGCGGACGATTCTGGCCCGCGTGAACTCGCCGGCCTTGAGCGTCTTCGACGCCTTCTCGGGCGGCAGCAGCCGGACGACACCGTCGATTTCCGGGGCATCGGCGTAGCTGCGGCCGACGCCGCCCTTGCGGCCGAGCGCCGGCGCCGAGTCGACCAGCACCTGCATCGTCGCGCCGACGCGCCGGGCCAGCTTGGCGGCGGAGACGGCTTCCGCGACCGCCATGAAGCGCGCCCGCCGTTCCTCGCGCACCTCGGGCGGCAGCATGCCGGGCAGGGCATTGGCGGTCGCGCCGTCGACGGGTGAATAGGCGAAGCAGCCGGCGCGGTCGATCTGCGCCTCGCGCAGGAAACCGAGCAGGTGCTCGAACTCCGCTTCGGTCTCTCCGGGAAAGCCGGCGATGAAGGTGCTGCGGACGACGAGTTCCGGGCAGGCCTCCCGCCAGCGCTGCAGGCGCTCCAGGTTCTTCTCGCCGCTGGCAGGCCGCTTCATCCGCCGCAGCACGTCCGGGTGTGAATGCTGGAACGGCACGTCGAGATAGGGCAGGATGCCGCCCGAGGCCATCAGGGTCAGGATCTGGCGGCGATGCACGATGGGCCTCCTGGTTCGGAGGCAGCGTGCCGCCAGCGCGGGGCAAGCGCAAGGGGAGGGCCATCCACCCACTCACACCGTCATTCCGGGGCGGCGAAGCCGAACCCGGAACCCATAGACGCCGACGCGGCCGCGTTCGCGCCCCAGATGGTCACGCAAGTTCATGGATGTCAGCGTGTATGGGTTCCGGGTTCTCGCGTGCCGCG
>CAXTDH010000042.1:0-12024 GCA_964242405.1 uncultured Rhizobacter sp.
ACGCGTCGAAGTCGAGCTCGCGTTCATCCTCGGCCGGCCGTTGCGCGGCCCGGGAGGGACGCGCTTCGACGTGCTCTCGGCGACCGATTTCGTCACTCCGGCGATCGAGATCATCGACGCCCGGATCGAGCAGTTCGATCGCGAGACCAAGGTGATGAGGAAGGTGTTCGACACCATCAGCGACTTCGCCGCCAACGCCGGCATCGTCCTCGGCGGTCGGCCGGTGCGGCCGATGGACGTCGACCTGCGCTGGGTCGGGGCGCTGCTGCACAAGAACGGCGTCATCGAGGAGACGGGGCTCGCGGCCGGTGTGCTGGGGCATCCGGCGAACGGCGTCGCCTGGCTCGCCAACCGGCTGGCGCTGCATGACGAGCAGCTGGAGGCCGGCGAGGTGGTGCTCGCGGGGTCGTTCACCCGGCCGACCGCCGCGGTGCGCGGGGACGGGTTTCATGCGGATTACGGGCCGCTGGGCAGCGTGGCGTTTCGCTTCGTTTGATTGCGGCGCGTCCGCGCTCAAGTTGTTCGCTCGTCTGTCGATATCGGGTCCATCCGCGCCCGCGCGTCCTGCGAGACCACCGATGAGCTCCACGCCCGCACCTTCCGCTCCGACGCCCGCGAGCAACCCGCTCTGGTTCTACGAGCGGATCTCCCGGCTGCGTTTCCTGAAGTACCGCGGCAAGATCATGGTCATGGCGTTCATCGGCACGCACATCCCGCTGATCGCCCTGACCAGCTACTTCGCGCTGCAAGCCTCGCCCGACATGGGCGCCTTTTTGCGGACGGTGGGCATCACCCTCGTCGCCACGTTGCTGGGAACGGGCATCACCTTGTTCGTGCTGAACGAGCTGCTTCGCCCGGTGTTGATGACATCGGCGGCCCTGCGCCGCTACCGGGAAACCCGCGAGGTGCAGTTCCTGCCGGTGCACCTGGGCGACGAAGTCGGCACCCTGATGGCCGACGCCAAGCACACCATCGACCACCTCGACGCGCGCCTCGACGCGCTCGAGCACGTGGACGAAGTCACCGGCCTGCCCAACCACAAGCGGTTCCTTCAACAGCTGGAAAGCCGCAAGGCGCGCGGTGATGCGTTTGCCGTGGTGGCGCTGCGCTTCTCCAACCTGCGTCGCGTGGCCGACGCGCTGAACCGAGGCGAGGCGGATGCCGCCGTCCGCTCGATGGCGAGCCGCCTCGGCGCGCGCAGCGAGCTGGGCGAGAACCTGGCCCGCGTCGCGCCCACCGAATTCGCCTGCACCGTGGGCGCCCGCAAAGGTGACACGACGCCCTGGGTGGACGCCGACGCCCGGGTGCGCGAGGTGCTGGTGGCCTGCGCCGAAGAGATGTCCCTCGCCGGCGTCTCCGTGCAGCCGGCGCTGCACGCCGGCATCGCGGTCTTTCCGGCAGACGGCGCCACCGTGGGTGAACTGCTCGATCGTGCGCTAGCCGCCGCGGCGCACGCAGCGCAGACGCTGGAACCTTCGCAGGTGCTGATGCACTCCACCGAGGCCCGCCAGGCCGCTCTGCACCGCTTCACGTTGGAGAACGAGCTGCGCCGCGCCATCGACCACGACGAGTTCGAGCTTCACTACCAGCCGGTGGTGGACGTGGTCGCCGGGCGTTCCACGGGCGCCGAGGCGCTGATCCGCTGGCGCCACCCGGAACGGGGCCTGGTGCCGCCGGGTCACTTCATTGCCGCGGCCGAAGCGTCGGGCCTGATCCAGCCCATCGGCCTGTGGGTGATGCGGCGCGCCTGTGCGCAGCTCCGCGAGTGGAACGACCGTCGGGGCGACCGTTTGCGCATGGCCATCAACCTATCGGCACGCCAGTTCCTGGACCCCGACCTGAAGCGCCATGTGCTCGAGGCTATCGAGCAGAGCGGCATCTCGCCGGATCAACTGGAGATCGAGCTGACCGAGACCGCCGCGATGGTGGACCACGACCACACCCGCCGCATCTTCACCTCGCTGCGCGATGCCGGCGTCGGCATTGCCATCGACGACTTCGGCACCGGTTACGCCAGCATGAGCTATCTGCGCAAGCTGCCCTTCAACAAGCTCAAGATCGACCGTGAGTTCGTCACCGACGTGCACCAGGTCCGGCACAACCAGGCCATCTGCGGCGCGCTGATCGAGCTCTCGCGCGGCCTGCAGCTCACGGTGCTGGCCGAAGGGGCGGAGACGCACGACGAAGTCGATTACCTGGCGCAGCGCGGCTGCGGGCTGTTTCAGGGCTTCTACTTCTCGCGCCCCGTGCCGGCGGCCGAATTCGAGCGCGTCATCGCGCTGCCGCTGCGCTATTCGATGGAGGCAGCGGCCGACGCCTCGACACCGCGGCCGACACCCACACCCACCCGGGAGCCAGCGCTCGCCGGGTATTGATTCGGCCTGCGCGAGTGGGCGGTAGACGATCGGCGCGGTGACCGTGCCGCCTCGAGCGCCTCGCGCCCGCCTTGTCGCCCTGCTCTCGACCCGGCCGGCGGATGCCGGCACACTTGGCGGATCGCACTCCCGGTGACGCCATGCTGCCCTTCGTCTTCGACAACTCCTACGCCCGCGAGCTGCCGGGCTTCTACACGCCCTGGCGCCCCGCGGCCGTGCCGGCGCCCCGCCTGCTGTTCCTGAACGACGCGCTCGCCTCCGAGCTCGGCCTGGACCCCGCAGCGCTTCGCGCCGACATTGGCGGCACGGCGGCAGTCTTCGCCGGCAACGTCGTTCCGGAAGGCGCCGAGCCGATCGCCCAGGCCTATGCCGGCCACCAGTTCGGTGGCTTCTCGCCGCAGCTCGGCGACGGTCGGGCGCTGCTGCTCGGCGAGGTGATCGACCGCGCCGGCCAGCGACGCGACATCGCCTTCAAGGGCTCGGGGCGGACGCCGTTCTCGCGCGGCGGCGACGGCAAGGCGGCGGTCGGGCCGATGCTGCGCGAGGCGCTGATCAGCGAGGCGATGCACGCACTCGGCATCCCGACGACCCGTGCGCTCGCCGTCACTGCGACCGGCGAACCGGTGATGCGCGAGACGCCGTTCCCCGGTGCGGTGCTGACCCGCGTCGCCGCCAGCCACCTGCGGGTCGGCACCTTCCAGTTCTTCGCGGCGCGCAACGACACCGACAAGCTCCGCCGCCTCGCCGACTACGCCATTGCCCGCCACGACCCGGCGCTGATGGGCGCGCCGGATCGTGATCTCGGCCTGCTGCGCGCCGTCGCCAAGCGCCAGGCGGCGCTGATCGCACGCTGGATGAACGTCGGCTTCATCCACGGCGTCATGAACACGGACAACATGACAATTTCGGGCGAGACGATCGACTACGGGCCGTGCGCCTTTCTCGAGGCCTACGACCCGCAGACGGTGTTCAGCAGCATCGACCATGCCGGCCGCTACGCTTACGGCAACCAGCCGAAGATCGCGCGCTGGAACCTGGCGCGCTTCGCCGAAACGCTGTTGCCGCTGATCGCCGGCAGCGACGACAAGATCGATGTGCAACGGGCGATCGACCAGGCGATGGAGGTCGTCGACGCCTTTCCCGGCTGGTACGCGGAGGCGCTGCTCGCCGGGCAACGGGCGAAGCTCGGGCTCGCCGCGGCGGCTTCCACCGATGACGCAGCCGATGCAACGCTGGTCGCCGATTGGCTCGCCCTGCTCGAATCGCAGGCCGTCGACTTCACGCTCGCCTGGCGCCGGCTCGCGGACGCGGCCACCGGCAGCGACGAGACGGCGCTCCGGTCGCTCTTCGTCGATCCGGCTGCGCTCGACGGCTGGCTGCTTCGCTGGCGTGACCGCTGCGCCCGCGACGACGCCGGCAACCCGGCGGCCGGCGCCGACCGAGCGGGGCAAATGCGGCTCGTCAACCCGGCGATCATCCCGCGCAACCACCGGGTCGAAGAGGCGCTGAGCGCCGCCTCGTCGAACGACGACCTCGTGCCTTTCGAACGGCTGCTCGATGCCCTGCGCCGCCCCTTCGATGATCCGGCACCGGCCGATGCCGATCTCGCGACACCGGCTGCGGCGGAGGTCACTCGCTGCTACCAGACCTTTTGCGGCACCTGATCACCGGCGCCGCGATAAGGGTGCAGCGGCGCGGCGGGATGCGTCAGCCGGTCGGCGCATCAGCGCGTTCCAGGTCGACCGCCGCTACTTGACCAGCTTCCAGGCGCCGTTCT
Source organism: uncultured Rhizobacter sp. (assembly GCA_964242405.1). GTDB lineage: Bacteria > Pseudomonadota > Gammaproteobacteria > Burkholderiales > Burkholderiaceae_C > LMDS01. The sequence goes on from CAXTDH010000042.1 coordinate 4,153, forward strand.
CGACCCGCACCATGACCTGGCTGCGGGCGTCGACGCCGTTGTGGTCGGTCGGCGACAGGTTGAAGACGCCCTGCGCCCCGACGAACTCCTTCATGCTCTCGAGCGCATCGCGCAGCGCCAGCCGGAACTCGGCCGAACCCGGCGCGCCCTTCTTCAGCGCCACCGGGATCGCCGTGTTCAGCCAGAGCTGCGCATCCCAGGCCGTGGCCCCGAACAGCGACCGCGAGCCGGCGCCGTAGCGACCTTCATAGCGCTTGACATAGTCGACGCCCGGGGCCTTCGTCGGGCTGCTGTCGGGCAGCTGATCGGCCACGAGCACCGGCGCGACCGTCATGAAGCTGCCGTCCAGGTCCTTGCCGCCGACGCGCAGGAAGTCGGCATTGGCCACGCCCTGCGTCTGGTAGATGAGGCCCTTGTAGCCGCGCCGCACCAGTTCGACATGCGGCAGCGCCCCGGGCGTGCCGGCGCTGAAGATGTAGACGGCATCCGGGTTGGCGGCGATCAGCTTGAGTACCTGCGAGGTGGCGCTGGTGTCGGTCTGCACATAGGTCTCGGCGGCGACCAATTTCACGCCACGCGGCGGCGCCAGGCGTTCGATCGCCTTCTGGAAGCCCTCGCCGTAGCTGGTTCCGATGCGGATGGTGCCCAGCGTCGTGGCCTTGTTGCGCGCCATGTGGTCGAGCACGGCGTTGGCCGAGATCGTCTCGGTCGGCGACATCTTGAACGCCCAGCGGCGGGGCCCGTCCTGTGGCTCGACGATCGCGCCGCCACCGGCGAGCGAGATCACCGGCACGCCGGCGCGCGCCGCGACCTCGATCACCGCCAGCGAGGTCGGTGTCAACGACGGGCCGACGATGATGTCGACCTTGTCCTCGGTGATCAGCTTGTTGGCATTCTTGGCGGCGGTGGTGGTGTCGGTGCTGTCGTTGAGCACGACCACGTTGATTTTCTGGCCGCCGAGTTCGCCCGGCCAGAGCTTGACCGTGTTGTCGGCCGGAATACCGAGCGAGGCGCCCGGGCCGGTCAGGGAGACGATCACGCCGATGTTGACGTCGGCCGATGCCATGCCGGCCGCCGTCAGGGTCAGAACGAAGGTCGCGAGGACACGAAGCGACGACAGAAAACGGTTCACGGGCACTCCGGGCTGGATGGGGTTACACCGAGTGGAAGCGTTCACGGCCGCGGCCACAAGCGGGGAAACACGGCGCAGTCGAGCGGCTCGCCGGGCTGAATCGTCGGCTTGTCGATCGTGATCATGGCCTGGCCCTCGCGCGGCGCGTAGACCACGTCGTCGCCTGTCCAGCGGGTGGCGTAGGCGCGGCGCCGGCGGGTGGAGCTGGCGTTGCCGGGCGCGCCGTGCACCGTCATCGCATGGTGCAACAGGCAGTCGCCCGCTTGAATGTCGAAGGACACGACGTCGAGTTCGGCCCGCATGGCCTCGATATCGGGCACTTTTTCGCCGGGCAGTTGTTTGTAGGCTTCGGTGTCGCCGCTGAAGTGCACGGGCCGGAAGTCGCGCCCCCAGCGGTGCGAACCGCGCAGGTATTCGACGCCGCTCGTCTCGACCGTCACATCGTCGAGCGCCAGCCAGATGGAGAGGATCTGCTCGCCGCGGGCCGGCCAGTAGGGGCCGTCCTGGTGCCAGGGGGTGATGGCCGAGGTGCCCGGCTCCTTGACGAACAACTGGTCGTAGAGGAAATTGACTTTCTTCGAGCGCAACACCCGGGCGGCGATCTCGGCGGCCGGCGACTCTTCGACGTAGCGTCGCAAGCCGGGCTTGACGGCCCAGGCGCCGATGTCGCCGAGGAAACGCTGGCCCTTCTTCGTCGCGTATTCGCGTGCCAGCGGCCCGGGGTGGGCGAGGTCGTCCTCGACCGCGTCGCGCATGTGTTCGATCCAGTCGTCGTCGAACAAGCCGCGCAGGCAGGCGACGCCGTCGTTCCAAAATTCGTCGATCTGGGCGTCGCTGATCGGCGCCAGGGGGTGCAGGTTCATCAGGGGCCTCTCGATGGGAATGGCGGTCGCGGCAGCTTAGCTCGGCTCGGCGTCGCCGTCCGTCTTCTGGGAGGGCGACAGGCTGCGCGTTTTCCCCGGGTTGCACGGGTGAGGTGCGCGACGGAGCATGCAGCGATGGTCGGGCCGGTGCCGGTGCCGATGCCGATGCCGATGCCGGTGCGATCGGCTACGCTCCGTCGGCGACCGCTCATCTAGGGCAGCACGGAAGTCGATGACGAACACACCGCCTGTATTACCTGCCTTCGACCGCCCTGCCCGCTTCGGCCCGGAGGAGTGGGCCACGCGGGTGCAGCTCGCAGCCGCCTACCGGATCTTCGACCACCTCGGCTGGGGCGAGCTGATCTACAACCACATCTCGTTGCGCCTGCCGGGGCCGGAAGGCCACATCCTGCTCAACCCCTTCGGCCTGCACTACAGCGAGGTCCGGGCATCGAATCTGGTCAAGGTCGACCGGGAAGGCCGTGTGGTCGGCGACAGCGACTGGGGCATCAACCCGGCCGGGTTCACTTTCCATGGCGAAATTCACCGGTCGCAGCCCGAGGCCCATTGCGTGATGCACCTGCACACCACCGCGACCATGGCGGTCTGCTGCCTGGACGAGGGCCTAAGTTTCAGCAACTTCTACGCAGCACAATTGTTCGGCAAGGTGGCGTACCACGAGTTCGAGGGCATCACCGTGCATGCCGAGGAAGGCGCGCGCATCCTCGCGAGCGCCCAGGGCAAGCCGGTGCTGCTGCTGCGCAACCACGGCCCGGTGACCATCGGCCACGGCATCGCCCAGTGCTTCGGCCTGATGTGGCTGCTGAACCGTGCCTGCGAGGTGCAGGTCGCGACGCTCGCGATGGGCAGGACGAGGCCGATCGCGGTGCCGGTGCTCGAAGCGTGCGTGCGCGATTCGCTGAACTTCGATCCGCGTTATGGCGCCGGGCAGGACGCCTTCGATGCCTTGCAGCGCATCGTCGATCGCATCGACCCGGGCTATCGGAGCTGAGGCGCGATGTCCTGCACGTCCGTCGACAGCGCACTGAGAAGGACGGCCGATGGCGCGTGCCAGCCGACGATGGCGCCTTGCGCGGCGATCATCGCCAGGGTGGCGGCTTTGAAGGCCGGAAAGTAGCTCTCGGTGCCATCCTCGACCAGCAGGCATTCGTAGCCGCGGTCGTTGGCCTCGCGCATCGAGGTCTGCACGCACACTTCGGTCGTCACGCCGGTGAAGATCAGGTGCGTGATGGAGAGTGCCTGCAGCCGCTCGTGCAGGCCGGTCGACCAGAACATGCCCTTGCCGGGCTTGTCGACGACGATTTCACCGGCATGCGGTGCCAGCGCCGGCACGATGTCGCTGCCGGGCTCGCCGGCGATCAGCAGCCGCCCCATCGGCCCGACGTCGCCGATCCGCAGGCTCGGCGAACCGCGCGAACGCTTGGCCGGCGGGCAGTCGGCGAGGTCGGCGCGGTGCGCCTCCCGGGTGTGAACGACCGGCCAGCCGCGTTCGCGCCAGACGGCGAGCAACGAAGCGATGACGGCAATCGCCGGTTCGAGCAGCGTCACGTCGTTGCCGAGGGACGCACCGAAGCCGCCGGGCTCGATGAAATCCCGCTGCATGTCGATGACGACCAGCGCACTGCGGCCCTGCGCGGACGGATAGGCGAAAGGTGTCGCGGGGATGTCTCTCAGAGCGCGCGTCATGGAGGTGTTTTTGGCAATCGGCGATGCGTGCGGGTCATGCGGGCGTGCGGGGCGTGCGCGTCACGTGGGTCACGCGAGTCACGTGAGTCACGCGAGTCGTGCAATTCGCGCGGGTACGGGTCGTGCGCATCAGGGTTCATGTGGCCATGCGCGAGTCACGCAGCGACAGCGGCCACCGCAGCCTCGTCGTCGACCGCATGCGCCGTTGCGCCGCCGCCCATGTGCGCGCCGATGGTGCGACGGTCGGCGCGGTCGGCCGGCGTTTCGTGGACGAGCCGGCCTTCGCTCATGACGACGATCCGGTCCGACAACTCGAGCAGCTCGTCCAGGTCCTCGCTGACGAGCAAGACCGCGCCGCCCTGCTCGCGCACTTTCAGAATGCGCTGGTGGATCTCCGCAACGGCGGCGAAGTCGAGGCCGAACACCGGGTTTGCGGCGATCAGCACGTTGATCTCTCCGGCGAGCTCGCGGGCCAGCACCGCGCGCTGCACGTTGCCGCCCGACAGGCTGGCGATCGGCGCCCGTTCGCTGCGCGTCTTGATGCCGTAGGCCTCGATCCAACCGCGGGCGCGCTCCCGCCAGACGGCATACCGCAGCCAGCGCAGGCCGGGTACCCGACCGCCTTGCAGTGGCGACCGATCGAAGTCGCGCAGCGCCATGTTGTGGGCGACGCTCAGGTCGCCGACGCTCGCGCTTTGCAGCGGCTCCTCGGTCAGCGCCCGCAGCCGCAGGCGCCGGTTCTCGCTGCGGCGGCCGGCGTACGGTTCGCCGGCGACCCGCACCTCGCCCGTCGACCGTTCCCGCTGGCCGACGATGGCCTCCACCAGTTCGCGCTGGCCGTTGCCCGACACCCCCGCGATGCCGAGGATCTCGCCGCGATGGACGCGCAGGCTCAACTGCCGCACCGCGAGCGTGCCACGGTCGCCGACCGCACTCAGATTGTTGATTTCAAAGGCGACTGGTGCCATCGCCTCGGTGGCCTCGCGCGGCAGGGTCTTCGGCCCTTCCGGCGGAGCGGCACCGGCACCTGCACCGGCACCTGCACCGGCACCGACCTCGCCAACGTTCCCATTTTTGCCCCCACGCTTGCCCGCCCCCTTTTCTTCGCCTGCGCCTCCGCCCTTGTTCGCCCCTCCGCCCTCGCCCTCGCCCTCGCCTTCGCCCATCATCGCCTGCGCCAACAGTGCCGGCGTCGTGGCGGCGACCGCAGCGCCGTGCACCTTGCGGCCACGCCGCAGCACGGTCACCTCGTCGGCATAGGCCGTCACCTCGCGAAACTTGTGCGTGATCATCAGCACCGTGCAGGCGCCGCTTCGGGCCACCGCGCGAACGTAGGCCAGTACTTCGTCGGCCTCTTGCGGCGTCAGCACGGAGGTCGGCTCGTCGAGGATCAGCAAGCGCGGCCGCAGGTACAGCTGCTTGAGCAGTTCGAGCTTCTGCTTCTCGCCTGCCGACAGCGTCGCCGGCGTCGCATCGAGATCGAGCTTGAAGGGCGTCGACCGCAGGAAATCCGTGAGCGCTGCCCGCTCCTTCTTCCAGTCGATCAGCGCCGCCGTGCCGCCACCGGCGAGCAGCAGGTTCTCGGCCACGCTCATGCCCGGCGCCAGCGTGAAGTGCTGGTACACCATGCCGATGCCGAGCGCCCGGGCAATGACCGGCGTGGCGATGTCGTGCTCGCGCCCATCGAGCAGCACGGCGCCGCCATCCGGCCGCTGCGAGCCGGCGACGCACTTCACGAGCGTGCTCTTGCCGGCGCCGTTCTCGCCGAGCAGCGCGTGCACCGATCCTGGCGCGACCTTCAGGCTGACCCGGTCCATCGCCGTGAAGCTGCCGAAGCGCTTGGTGAGCTCGATGGTCTCGAGCGCCACCGCGCCGGTCGGCTTCGGCATGGCATTCACGAGCGTCGTCATGCCGACTCTTTTGCCGTGGCGGTCGGCAGTGTCGATGATGTCGACGCCGCTGTCGCGAACGCCGATGTTGTCGACGCCGGTGTGGTGGTAGCCGGTGTGATGGCAGCTGGTGTCGACAAAGCCGAAAGCACCGCAGGCGACGTCGCCACCGCGCCGAAGACACCGCCCTGCATCGTCACCATCTTCAGCGCCGCCGCGTGGTTGCCGGCGTCGGTCGCGGCGGTGCAGTCCGACAGCACCAGGCACTCGAAGCCCCGGTCGTTCGCCTCGCGCATCGTCGTCGACACGCAGACATCGGTCGTGATGCCGGTGAGCACCAGGTTGACGATGCCGCGGGCGCGCAGGATGAGTTCGAGGTCGGTCGCACAGAACGAGCCCTTGCCGGGCTTGTCGATCACCACTTCACCGGCGATCGGCGCGAGCTCGGAGACGATCTCCCAGCCCGGTTCGCCGCGCACCAGGATGCGACCGCAGGGCCCGGCGTCGCCGATACCGCGGCCGCCTTCGCCGATGCGGCGCGAGCGCCAGCGCTTGTTGGCCGGCAAGTCCGAGAGATCGGGGCGATGGCCTTCGCGGGTGTGGATGACCGGAAAGCCAAGCCCGCGCATCGCCGCCATCAGCCGCCGGATCGGCTCGATCGGCGCCCGGGTAAGCGACAGGTCGTAGCCCATCTTGTCGACGTAGCCGCCGATGCCGCAGAAGTCGGTCTGCATGTCGATGACGACGAGGGCGGTGTTGGCGGGGCGAAGGTCGCCTTCGAAGGGCCAGGGGTACGGGTCGGCATCGATGTACATGGTTCGCCTGGTTCGATTGTTACGGGGCTAGGGCGTTGGCGCTGTGGTCGAACTGCGGTTTGGTGGTGTGGCAGGCGCCATGGCGCGGGTCCGCCGACTCTGCTTCGAGGGCATGCGTCGTCGGCGCGGGTTGGTCGACTCCGACTCGGTGGCAGGCGCCATGAGCACGGGGTGGCCGACTGCGCTCATGTCCCCCGAACGCGGCCTGGCGGCCGCGTTCTCCTCCTTGACTTCGCTCCGCCGGCCACCCCACGCCCATGGCGCTCGCGACGCGTGAGGCAGCGCCGGTCGGCGAAAAGCGGCGAACACTCGATGCACATCCCCGGTCGTCGTCAGAGCGGGTGGGCGGGGGGCTCTGCGCAGTGAAGTCAAGGAGGAGAAGGCGGCCGCCAGGCCGCCTTCGGGGGACATGAACGGAGTAGAGCCCACCGCCCGCCCGCTCCCGCCACCGATCATTACCACCTCCCTCACGCCGACCACTTGCCACCGCCACCCGCCACCGACCCCTCCTCCGCCCCGCTTCCACTCCCGCCACAACCCAACCCAACCATCCCTGTCCGGCGCGAAGCGAACACGACGCTACCCTAAGCCGCTTTCCGCACAGAGGGCGCATCCGGCAACGACTCGACAACCGGCAGTTCCCGCATGTTGTGCGGATCATGCCGCCGCGCAGGTGCATCGAAGCCGCAAGAGCTGCCGTCGGTATGGACGATGTCGTCATGCCACGGCAGCCGGTAGGTGCCGGCCACCATATCCTGCATGAAGGTATAAGGGCAGTCCTGCGCGCCGCCCTGCACCGCCGAGTAGCCGCGGTGCCAGAGTTGGTAGGGGTTGTTCTCGACACCCCAATGCGTCCGCGCTTCGCGCACCAGGTCGGGCCGCACCTCGCAGCTGATGATCTCGTCGACCCGGCCGCCGCCTTCGGCCATGACCGTGCCGTCGAAGTTGCAGAACATGCCCTCGCCCATCGAGTCGAAGCTGCCGTCGCTGCCGCAGAGGCAGACGCTCGCCGTGACCATCAGATTTTGGAAGGCGTTGGCCTGGTTGGTGATCTTCCAGGCGTGGCGGATCGGTGCGGTGTAGCCGGCCGTGCGCAACATCACTTCGGCGCCCTTGTAGGCGCACTCGCGGGCCATTTCGGGGAACATGCCGTCGTGGCAGATGATGAGCGCGAGTTTGACGCCCTTCGGCCCGTCGATCACCGGAATGCCGAGGTTGCCCGGCTCCCAGGCCTCGACCGGCACCCAGGGGTGGAGTTTGCGGTAGTAGAGCGCCACCTGGCCTCGGTCGTCGATGACGATGCCGGTGTTGTAGGGGTTGCCGTTCGGGTTGTATTCCATCAGCGAGAAGCAACCCCAGAGCTTGTGCTCGAGGCAGGCCGCCTTGAAGGCCGCGACCTCGGGGCCGTCCATGCGGCACATGAGCTCCGGCGCAGTGCTCATCGACAGGCCGTGCAAGGCATATTC
>CAXTDH010000043.1:0-1327 GCA_964242405.1 uncultured Rhizobacter sp.
ATCAGCAGCATGATCTGCCGGTTCGGAAACATCATGCCGAAGGCCAGCAGCAGGCCGAAAATCCCGCCGGAGGCGCCTATCGTCGGCGCGACCGAGCCGATCAGCGCCGAAAGCAGCAACTGCGACAGCCCGGCGGCCAGCACGCTCGCCGCGTAGAACTGGATGAAGCGCTTTTGGCCCCAAAGGCGTTCGAGTTCGGCGCCGAACATCCAGAGGCCGATCATGTTGAAGAACAGATGGCCGAAGCCGCCGTGCAGGAAGGAGTAGGTCGCCACCTGCCAGGGCAGGAAGAGGCCGCTGCCGATCGGCCACAGCGCCATCAGCTGGGTGAACCAGGGGCCGAGGAAGATGTCGATGCAGAAAACCGCCACGTTGATCAACAGCAGGGCTTGGGTGATGGGCGGCAGCGGCGGCATGCGGTGGTCCGGTCGGGCAAAGCAGGGAGTCTACGTGCGGTGCTGGCGTCTGTTATTCAAGGTCGTCCTCTGGTGCAACGGCCGGCCGACCGGTCGTCTGTGGCAAAATTGGCGGCGAAGCACCAGCCTCGGTGGCGGAATCGGTAGACGCGATGGACTCAAAATCCATTATCGAAAGGTGTGCCGGTTCGAGTCCGGCCCGAGGCACCATGACCGCAGGCTTCTGAAGCCGTCGTCTACTGCTATTGACGGCATTCAAGACACGGTAGAGCCCGTCACGATCCCGCACGAAGCCACCGTACGCTGCTTCACAGGCCCCGCACGATTCCTGTAGGCCTGTCCCGCACGGTGACAGCGCAGCGCACGTCACTGCTCGCGCTCAAACGCGGCGAGGCTTTCCGCAAGACGCTCAGCGAGGCATTCGACCTCTACGAAGTCGAGGTCTGCGTCGCTGTTCAACTACATCACGGCAAATTGCGGCTGCTGCTGGATCAGCACCTCGGCCGGGATGCCAAGTTGGGCATGCAGTCGGCGAATCATTGCCATGGTCAACGGGCGCTTGCCGTTGAGAACCTCGTACACGCGGCTGCGCGTGCCGATCATCGGTATGAGGTCGACGACCGTCATGCCCTGCTGCTCCATCCGGAACTTGATCGCCTCGATGGGCGTCGGCGGATCGACCGGATAGTGCTTGGCTTCGTATGCTTGAACCAGCGTAACGAGCACGTCCAGCTCGTCGCCTTCTAACGTATCGGGCGCCGGGTCACTTTCCATGAGCCTGGAAATCTTCTTGAGCGCGGCCCTGTGGTCCGTCTCTCTCTTGATCGCAGTCACGTTCATGATTCACTCCATTTCGATGGTCGCGGCGTCCACCCTGTCGTACTCCGCATGCGTCCCGACGAACTTCACAT
>CAXTDH010000043.1:1337-11964 GCA_964242405.1 uncultured Rhizobacter sp.
TTCATGGTTCCCTCCCTAGCCGCGTGGAGAAGCTTTGCGCGCAGTTTCTTGTGAAAGTCGTCGATTCTTCCAGTTCATGACACCCCGGCCAGCCCCTGCGACAATCCGGCAGGAGCGCGAATGACCGACACCCAGCCTCTCTACAACACCATTGAAGACACCATCGGCAGCACGCTGCTGGTGCGCCTGGTGCGCCTGCCCGGTTTGGCCAACGAGCAGCGCGGCAACGTGATCCTCGGCAAGCTCGAAGGCAACAACCCGGCCGGTTCGGTCAAGGACCGGCCGGCCATCAGCATGATCCGCCGGGCCGAAGAACGCGGCGAGATCAAGCCGGGCGACACCCTGATCGAGGCCACTTCCGGCAACACCGGCATCGCGCTGGCGATGGCGGCCGCCATCCGCGGCTACCGAATGCTGTTGATCATGCCCGAGGACCTGAGCGTCGAGCGGGCGCAGACGATGAAGGCATTCGGCGCCGAACTGATGCTGACGCCGCGCTCCGGCGGCATGGAATACGCCCGCGATCTCGCCGAACAGATGCAAAAGGAAGGCAAGGGGCGGGTGCTCGACCAGTTCGCCAATGCCGACAATCCGCGCATTCACTATGAGACGACCGGCCCCGAGATCTGGCACGACACCAGCGGCCAGGTGACCCATTTCGTCAGCGCGATGGGCACCACCGGCACCATCACCGGCGTCGCGCATTACCTCAAGGAACAGAACCCGGCCGTGCGGGTGATCGGCGCGCAGCCGAGCGAGGGCTCGCGCATTCCCGGCATCCGCAAATGGGCCGAGGCTTACCTGCCGAAGATCCACGACCCGAGTTGCGTCGACGAGATCGTGTCGGTCAGCCAGGGCGATGCCGAGGAGATGGCTCGTCGCCTCGCCCGAGAGGAAGGCATTTTCGCGGGTATCTCGGCGGCCGGCGCCTGCTGGGCGGCGCTGCAGGTGGCCCACGCGGTCGAAAATGCGACCATCGTCTTCATCGTCTGCGACCGGGGCGACCGCTATCTGTCGACCGGCGTCTTTCCAGCCTGAGTGGACGACCCCCTCGCGCCCGAACCCACTCGACACCATGGCTGATCGCTTCAACTTCTGCCCGAACTGCGCGACGCCGCTGGCGCTCATCACCGCCATCGAGGACGGCGGCGCCAAGGAGCGGTTGCGCTGCCCGGCTTGCGGCTACACCCACTGGAACAACCCGACGCCGGTGCTGGCCGCCATCATCGAGCTCGCCGACCGGGACGGGCAAGTCCTGCTGGCGCGCAATGCCGCCTGGCCGGGCAAGATGTTCGCCCTGATCACCGGATTCATGGAGGCCGGCGAGACGCCCGAGGACGGCATCGCCCGTGAGGTCAGGGAAGAGACGAACCTGGTGTGCGAATCGCTGGCGCTGGTCGGTGTCTACGAGTTCGTGCGGATGAACCAGGTGATCATCGCCTACCACGCGGTCGCACGCGGCGAGATCACGCTGTCGCCCGAGCTCGTGGAATACCGGCTTTACCGCCCGGAGGACATCAAGTGCTGGCGGGCCGGCACCGGCCAGGCGGTGGCCGACTGGTTGACCGGCCGCGGCATCACGCCGCAATGGCTCGACTCGCTGCGCCCGGGCGCCGAGTCGAGCTGAGCCGCCGACCGAATCGAGCCGCCGCTACCGAGAACCGCATGGAAGCTGCAAAAGAAATCGATACCCGCGGCATGAACTGCCCGCTGCCCATCCTGAAGGCGAAGAAGGCGCTCGCCGACCTGCGCAGCGGCGAGGTGCTGAAAGTGGTCGCGACCGACCCCGGTTCGACCCGCGACTTCCAGGCCTTTGCCCGCCAGACCGGCAACGAACTCGTCGAGCAGTCGGAGGCCGACGGAGAGTTCGTGCACTACCTGAGGCGGCGCTGACGGCCTTATGGAAACGGCCTGGCGACGAAACGGCGTGCCGGCGGGACGGCTCGCCAACGAAACCGCCCGCCCAAGAGACGGCCTACCGACATAGCGGCCTGCCGATGTCTCGGCAGGCGAATCCGGTCAGATCTCCACACCCTGCAGGTACTCCCGAAAGCCCGGCCCGAGCTGCGGGTGCTTGAGCGCCAGCTCGACGTTCGCCTGCAGGAAGCCCTCCTTGCTGCCGCAGTCGTAGCGCTTGCCGTCATATTTGTAGGCGAAGACTTTCTCTCGGCGCAGCAGGCCGGCGATACCGTCGGTCAGCTGGATCTCGCCGCCGACGCCGCGCTGCTGATTGGCGATCTCATGGAAGACGCCCGGCGTCAGGATGTAGCGCCCGGCGACGCCCAGGCGTGAGGGCGCATCCTCGGGCGCCGGCTTCTCGACGATCCGCACCACATCCATCAACCGGTCGTTGACCGGTGTGCCGCCGACGATGCCGTAGCGACGGGTGTGCTCCGGCGGCACCTCCTGCACCGCGATGATCGAGGCCCGCCAGTCGGCGAACTGGTCGACCATCTGCTTCAGGATGGGCACCTCGCCGACCATCAGGTCATCGGCCAGCAGCACCGCGAAGGGGTTGTTGCCGACCAGACGCTGGGCGCACAGCACGGCGTGACCGAGGCCGAGGGCTTGCGCCTGGCGAACGTAGATGCACTCCATGTCGTCCGGCTTGACGCTGCGAACCACTTCCAGCAAATCAGCTTTTCCCGCCTGTTCGAGGGCTACCTCCAACTCGAATGTCATGTCAAAGTGATCCTCGATCGGCCGCTTGTGGCGGCCGGTGACGAAGATCATTTCGCGCACGCCAGCGGCGTAAGCCTCCTCGACGGCGTATTGGATCAACGGCTTGTCGACAACCGGAAGCATTTCCTTCGGCTGAGCCTTGGTGGCCGGGAGGAAGCGCGTCCCTAGACCGGCGACCGGGAAGATTGCTTTGGTTACTAACATTTATATACCGTATCCTTTCATGCAGATCACTGCAGTGGCCCCTTCGGGCCGGCGGCTCGCAACTTCGATCGATACCCCAGGCCGTGCCGCATGGACCTGTTGATCGTCGAGTCGCTCGAAGCCGGATTGATCGACTGGTTGCGCCGACGCCATTCGGTGCGTCATGCCCCGGAACTCGCCCGCGACCCCCGCCAACTGTCGCGTGCGCTGGCCGAGGCTCGGGCGATTATCGTTCCGGCGAGCGTCGTCATCGATGAACGGACGCTTCGGCGCGCGCCGCGGCTGCGCGCAATCGGCAGGATTACCGGTGGCACGGAGAACATCGACCGTGCCGCCTGTGCGCACGCCGGAGTGGAAGTGGTCCGGAGCACCGGTGGCGCGGCCCGCGCCGAAGCCGAATTCATGGTCGGCGCGTTGTTGTCAATGCTGCGGCGCATTCCGGTCGTGACCGCCGATGGCCTGCGGCTCGGCCGGGAGCTCGGTGGCGCGGCCGTCGGCCTGGTCGGGCTCTTTCCGTCGGCGCGACCGCTTTCCCGCTTGCTCGCTTCCTTCGGTGCCACCCTCTTCGGCTACGACCCGGCAGTACACGGCGGCGACAGCGTCTGGGCCCGCTGGCAAGTCGAACCGCTCGGCCTGCGCGAGCTGTTCGAGCGCTGCGATGCCGTCTGCGTGCAGCTCGGCTACCTCGACCGCTACCAGGGGTTGATCGGCGAACAGGTGCTGCCGTTCTGCAAACCCGACCAGGTGCTCGTCAGCATCGGCTCTTCGGCGCTTTTCGAGGCGGCCGACCTGGCGCATGCGCTGGGCACCGGGCGGCTGGCCGCGGCCTGGCTCGACGACGTCGATCCTGCCTCGATGCGCCCGGGCGAGCCGCTCGCCGGCCTGGAGAACCTGCAGGTGACGCCGCGTGTCGCGGGCACGACCGTCGAGTCGCGCCAGCGCAGCGCCCGGGCGGTCGTCGAGCGCATCGGCCGGCTGCTCGACGAGGAGTCGGCTGCGGCTCGCGAAACCGTCAGGACAGCGACGGCGCCATTGCCACGCCCGCTTCCAGACGAGCCAGCTGGTCCCAAAGCTGATTCGCCATGGCGCTGAACGCGACGACGCGCTGCTGCTCTTGGGCCACCACCTTGGCCGGCGCCCGGGCGACGAAGCCGTCGTTGGCGAGCTTGGCGCGTGCCTTGGCGATCTCCGCCTCCAGCCGGCCGATCTCCTTGCCGAGGCGCTCGCGCTCGGCGGCCAGGTCGATCTCGACATGCAGCGCCAACTGGATCCGGCCTTCGACGACCACCGGGGCGTGACGGGTCGCATCGGCGAAGCCGGCGTCGTCGGCGAACAACTGAACGCCTGACAGCCGGGCGAGCACCTTGAGCAAGGGCGCCGCCTCGTCGACGAAGGCGTTGTCCGCCCCATCGGCGGCCGCGCGGACCAGCAAGGGGACGCGCTTGTCGGGCGCCAAGCCCATTTCGCTGCGCAGCCGCCGGCAGGCGCCCACCAGCGACTTCAGGCCCACGATCCACGCGTCGGCCGCCGGATCGATGCGCTCGAGTTGCGCCTTCGGATAGGCGGCGGTGACGATGCTGGCGCCGGGCGCGTGACGCCCAGCCACCGGCGCCACCGATTCCCAGAGCTCGGCGGTGATGAACGGCATCAACGGGTGCATCAGCCGCAGCATCGCCTCGAGCACCCGGATCAATGTGCGGCGGGTGGCGCGTTGCCGCGCTGAGTCGCCGCTCTGGAGTTGCACCTTGGCGATCTCGATGTACCAATCGCAGTATTCGTCCCAGACCAGCGAGTAGACGGCGGCGGCGACGTTGTCGAGCCGAAGGTCGGCGAAGCCGGTTTCGACGGCCGCCTCGACGCGCTGCAGTTCGTTGGTGATCCACTTGTCGGCGGCGCTGAAACGCAGGTAGCCGTGCGCCGGGCCGCCGGGCGCGCATTCGGCCTTGGTGGGTTCCTGCAACCCGCAATCCTGCGCTTCGCAGTTCATCAGCACGAACTTGGTCGCGTTCCAGAGCTTGTTGCAGAAGTTGCGGTAGCCCTCGCAGCGCTTCGGGTCGAAGTTGATGTTGCGGCCCAGGCTGGCATAGGAGGCCATGGTGAAGCGCAGGGCGTCGGCGCCGTAGGCCGGCATGCCGTCCGGGAACTCCTTGCGCACCTTCGCCGCGACCGTCGGTGCGGTCTCCGGCTTGCGCAACCCGACCGTCGACTTGGCGATCAGCGTCGGCAGGTCGACGCCGTCGATCAGGTCGACCGGGTCGATCACGTTGCCCTCCGACTTGCTCATCTTCTTGCCGTCGCTGTCGCGCACCATGCCGTGGATGTAGACGGTACGGAACGGCACCTTGCCGGTGAAGTGCGTCGTCATCATGATCATCCGGGCAACCCAGAAGAAGATGATCTCGTAGCCGGTGACCAGCACCGAGGACGGCAGGAAGAGTTCGAGCTCCTTCGTCTCCTTCGGCCAGCCGAGCGTCGAGAACGGCGCCAGGGCGGACGAGAACCAGGTGTCGAGCACGTCGTCGTCACGGGTCAGCGGGCCGGTGTGGCCGGCAGCGTCGGCCTTGGCGCGTGCCGCTGCCTCGTTCGTCGCAACGAAGATTTCGCCGCCCGCGCCGTACCAGGCCGGAATCCGGTGGCCCCACCAGAGCTGGCGGCTGATGCACCAGTCCTGGATGTTGTTCATCCACTGGTCGTAGGTGCTGCGCCAGTTGGACGGCACGAACTCGACCTCGCCGGAGTCGACGGCATCGATCGCCTTCTGCGCGATGCTCCGGCCGTCGGCGGCCGGCTTGCTCACGGCGACGAACCACTGGTCGGTCAGCATCGGCTCGACCACTTCGCCGGTGCGGGTGCAGACGGGCACCGCGTTCTTGTGCGGCACCGCCTTTTCGAAGAGGCCGAGCGCCTGCAGGTCGCGCAGGATCGCCTTGCGGGCGACGTAGCGGTTCAGGCCGCGGTAGGCCGCCGGGCCGTCGTCGTTGATCGTCGCGTCGAGGGCAAAGATGGTGATCAGCGGCAAGCCGTGGCGCAGCGCCACCTGGTAGTCGTTGAAGTCGTGGGCGCCGGTGATCTTGACGCAGCCGGAACCGAAGGCCGGGTCGACATAGGCGTCGGCGATGATCGGGATGCGCCGGTCGCAGAGCGGCAGGTCGACGAATCTGCCGACCAGGTGGCGGTAGCGTTCGTCGTCGGGGTGCACGGCCAGCGCCCCGTCGGCGAGCATCGTCTCCGGCCGGGTGGTGGCGATGTGCATGCCGCGCATCGGCTCACCGTCGGCGCCGGCGACCGGCCCCTCGCTGAACGGATACAGCAGGTGCCACATCTGGCCTTCCCGCTCTACTTTCTCGACTTCCAGGTCCGAGACGGCCGATTGCAGCACCGGATCCCAGTTGACGAGCCGCTTGCCGCGGTAGATCAGGCCCTGCTCGTGGAGCCGCACGAACACGTCGGTGACGACCGCCGAGCGGGCCTCGTCCATGGTGAAGTACTCGCGCGACCAGTCGACGCTCGCACCCAACCGGCGCATCTGCCGGGTGATCGCCCCGCCCGACTGCTCCCGCCACTCCCAGACCTTGGCGACGAAGGCGTCCCGGCCCAGGTCCCGGCGCTTGATCCCTCGCTGCTCGAGTTGCCGCTCGACGACGATCTGGGTGGCGATGCCGGCGTGGTCGGTGCCCGGCAGCCAGAGCGTGTTGTCGCCCCGCATCCGGTGGTAGCGGGTGAGCGCGTCCATGATGGTCTGGTTGAAACCATGGCCCATGTGGAGCGTGCCGGTGACGTTCGGCGGCGGCAGCTGAATGCTGAACGACGGTCGGATGGCGTCGAGCGTCGGTTGGTAGACGCCGCTTTGCTCCCAGAGCGGCGCCCACCTGGCCTCGATGGCGGCGGGTTCGAAGGACTTGGCAAGTTCGGTCATGACGGCATCGGTCGGGCGCCGCGCGGCAGCGGGCGGCGGCCGCGAACGGAGGCGCCGATTGTAGGTAAGGCGCCGTCTGCCCCCCGGGGCCGTGCTACCGGTCTACGCTCAGGATGCCGGTCGCAGTTGCCGGGAGCGTCGCCGGCGGGTCACCCAGCAGAAAGAGTGAATACACCTTGCCGGCGGTCAAGGTGTTGCCGGTCGTCAGGGAAAGCTGGCCGGCGGGCCCGGTCGCCTTCAGTCGTGCCGTCTGGTTGCTGGCAGCGACGAAGGCCGATGACGACGCCGTGCCATACGCTGCGCCACTTCCGACGTTGCTGCCATCGACGCTCAGGGTGACCGTGCCGCTGCCGACGAAACCGTTGACCAGGCGGATCTTCACCGGCTTGGAGCTGCTCGTCGACGGGGTGTTGTCGTCTTGCAGCAAAGCCACGGTCGGCGCAGCGGCGCTGCCGGCGATCAGGAGCGTGAGGTCGGCCCCGGGTGCCGCGGAAAGGCCGGTGGGCGCAACGGCCGTGCCGCCGATCGTCGCCGTGACCGACAGCGCACCGGCCGGCACGGCTGTGTAGCCGCCGACATCGGGCGAGCCGAAGTTGCCGAGCGGCACGTTGTTGACCGTGACGCCGACGATGCCGGCGGCCGTGGCGCCTGCCGCCACCCTCAGCCGCGTGAAGCTGTTGAGCTGCTGCACCAGATCGCCTTGCTGATTGAGTACCAGCGCGTTCAAGAGCACGCCGCCAACGCTGCGCACCAGGACCAGGGTGACGACCTGCTGGTCGGTCAGGGTGAACGACGGCAAGTCGAGCCGCAGATCGCTCTTGTCACCTGCGGCGGTCACGCACAGGTGGTAGGCGGTTCCCCCGGAGGCGGCGCTGATCTGGGTGTAGGTGGCCTGCAGACTGTCGACTGCGGCCGCGGTCGCCGCGACCGACGACGACTGCAGCGCGGAGCAGGCACTGGCGACCACGTAGACGTCGACGGCACCGGCCTCGGCCTTGGCGGTGTTGAAGATCCGCAGCTTCGCTGTCCCCTTGCTCGGCGTGCCTTCCTCGTCGCTCAGGAAGCTGGCGTTCAATGCCCCGGCGGTGGTGTAGGCCACGAGCGTCGCATGCTTGCGCTTGTCGAGCTGGCCGGTGACCGCCGCGGCGACGGTGCTCGAGCCGGTGCCCTGCAGGTTGAAGGTGTAGCTGCCCGCATTGGTGGTGGCGTAGGAGCCGGCGGTGTAGGGGCGCGTGCCGGTGTAGAGCTGGGTACTGCCCTGGTAGAGGTCCAGCGAGGGGAAGTCGCTGGTCGCGTTGACGAGCCGGACCGAGGCGTCGCTGCTCAGGCTCTCGCCGCCGCCGCCACAGGCCGTCAGCAGGGCAATGACCAGCGCGACCAGCGCGACACGGCCTGAAGCGATTCGATGGCGGGCGGGGCGATGGCGCATGGAGCAATCTCGACGGACGGGTGGAACGGAGCGACGGACGAGTCGGCGGCGCCGCGGCGGCAGGCGCATCGCCTGTCAGGATTGTCTACCTGTCGGCTCCGGTCGCCTGGCGCGCCGAATGGGCCATCACATCAGCAGGTGCTCGCCGGCGTTGTCGCCGCCGAGGATGACGTAGTTGACCTTGCGGATGTCGGCGAGCTGCGTGCCCCCCGCGTAGCTGATCGAGCTCTGCACGTCCTCGCGCATCTCGCGCAGCGTGTCGGCCAGGCGCCCCTTGATCGGCTCGAGGATGCGCTTGCCTTCGACGTGCTTGTACTCGCCCTTGTTGTGGTCGGAGGCCGAGCCGTAGTACTCCTTGAAGCGCGTGCCGCCTTCCTCGACCGTCCGGCCGGGCGACTCCTCGTGGCCGGCGAAGAGCGAGCCGATCATCACCATCGAGGCGCCGAAACGCACGCTCTTGGCGATGTCGCCATGGTTGCGGATGCCGCCGTCGGCGATGATCGGCTTGGTCGCCACCCGGGCGCACCACTTGAGCGCCGAGAGCTGCCAGCCGCCGGTACCGAAGCCGGTCTTGAGCCGGGTGATGCAGACCTTGCCCGGGCCGACGCCGACCTTGGTCGCGTCCGCACCCCAGGTCTCCAGGTCGATCACCGCTTCGGGCGTCGCGACGTTGCCGGCGATGACGAAAGCGTCGGGCAGGCGCTGCTTGATGTGGCCGATCATCCGCCGGACGCTGTCGGCATGGCCGTGGGCGATGTCGATGGTGACGTAGTCGGCGCCGACGCCGTCGGCCGCCAGGCGGTCGATCACCGCATGGTCGGCCGCCTTGACGCCCGAACTGATCGAGACGAACAGGTCCTTTTCGCGCATCCGGCGGGCATAGGCGACGTTGTCGACGTCGAACCGGTGCATGACGTAGAAGAAGCCGTTCGCAGCGAGCCATTCGGTGATCGGCTCGTCGACGACCGTCTTCATGTTCGCCGGAACGACCGGCAGCCCGAAGCGGCGCGGCCCGAACTGTTGCGAAGGGTCGCACTCGGCCCGGCTCTCGACGCGGCAGCGGCGGGGCAGGAGGAGGACGTTGTCGTAATCGAATATTTCCACGGGGCGGTGCTGCGGTCTGGGCCAGCAACTGTACGCCGCGCTGACAAGGCGGCGCTCCTTACACTGATCGGATGCTAGCCCCCAGCCGCCCGCCGTCCCCCCAGCCACTCGACGCGGCGACCAAGCGGCTGCTGCCCTGGGTCGTCGCGATCGCCTTTTTCATGCAGACGCTCGACGGCACGATCCTCAACACCACCTTGCCGAGCATGGCGCATGACCTGGGCGAAAGCCCCCTGCGGATGCAGTCCGTCGTCATCGCCTACATGCTGACCGTCGCGTTGTTCATCCCGGCCTCCGGCTGGCTCGCCGACCGTTTCGGCACCCGCGATACTTTCCTGGCGGCGATCGGCCTTTTCAGCCTCGGCTCGCTGTTCTGCGCGCTCTCGCCGACCTTGCCCTGGCTGATCGCCGCCCGCGTGCTCCAGGGCGTCGGTGGGGCCTTGCTGCTGCCGGTCGGCCGGTTGACCATCCTGCGTGCGTTCCCTCGGGCAGAGCTGCTGGCGGTGCTGTCGTTCGTGACGATTCCCGGCCTGGTCGGCCCGCTCGTCGGCCCGCCGCTCGGCGGCTGGCTGGTCGAGGTCGCGAGCTGGCACTGGGTGTTCCTCATCAACCTGCCGGTCGGCCTGGTCGGCATCTTCGCTTCGCTGCGCTACATGCCCAACCTGTTCGGCGCCGTCGGCCAGCGCTTCGACTGGTACGGCTTCCTGTTGTTCTCGCTCGGCCTGGTCATGGTGTCGCTCGGCTTGCAAGGGTTGGGCGAGCACGAGCTGAGCGTGGCCCTCTCGATGCTGCTGGTCGCGGGCGGATTGGCGGCGATGGCGGGTTATTGGCTGCACGCGGCCCGCCACAGCGATGGCGCGCTGTTCAGCCTGAAGCTGTTCGAGATCCCGACTTTCTCGATCGGCATCCTGGGCAATCTGTTTTCGCGCATGGGCAGCGGTGCGATGCCGTTCCTGACGCCGCTCTTTCTGCAGATCGGCCTGGGCTATTCGCCGAGCCGTGCCGGCCTGAGCATGGTGCCGACGGTGCTCGGCGCCATGCTCATCAAGTTGTTCGCCGTGCGGCTGATCGAGGGCTTCGGCTATCGGCGGGTGCTGGTCGTCAACACCTTGCTGCTCGGGCTGTTTATCGCCAGCTTCGCACTCGTCGACCGCGACACGCCCGGCGTGCTGATCCTGGTGCTGCTCGCCTTCTTCGGCGTCATCAACTCGATGCAGTTCACCGCCATGAACACCCTGACCCTGGGCGACCTGGACGACGCACGCGCCAGCGGCGGCAACAGCCTGCGGTCG
>CAXTDH010000044.1:0-11958 GCA_964242405.1 uncultured Rhizobacter sp.
GCGCTGCTGGCCGCACGATGGGCCTGCACCTCTCGCTGGCAGGTTTGCGCAACGAAGGCGACGACGCCCGCCTGCTCGAGATCGTCGGCGCCGGCAACCTGGTGCTCGGCTGCACACCGGTCACCAATTTGTTCGCAACGCGTGCCGATCCCATCCGCATCACGCAGGCGTCGACGATGCACCCGGTGCTGCCCGACGGCCGCCGGGCGTTCGGCCACGAGGTATTCGCGATCGACAAGGTGTACCGCGTCCATCAGACCGCGGCCGGCGAGACGATCCAGACGTTCAAGCCGTTCTACTCGCTTCAGCACGACGACCTCCTGCAGGGCGGCGAGGCCAACGGGCGCTACTGGTTCTCGCACCGCGGCGCATCCGAGTCACAGAGCCCCGGCTACGAGACCGAGATCGGCCTCGTCGACCTCGACTTCGACCCTGCCGCACCGCAGACCGACACCTTGTCGATCGACGTGCGCGCCACCAACCGCGACTTGCCGGCGCAGATGAGCATCGGCAACCCCGGCGGTGACCTGTTCGCCGAAGGCGGCGGCACCTGGCGCGAGATCCGGCTGCTTCGGAAGCCGACGCCGCCCTATCGTTTCGACACCGGCAAGGGGCTGCTCTGGCGCCTGATCTCGCAACTGTCGCTCAACCACCTGTCGCTCACCGGCGCCGGGATCGATGCGCTGAAAGAGATGCTGCGGCTCTACGACCTGCCACGCAGCACCGTCAACCAACGGGTGCTCGACGGCATGATCGCGGTCGACTACAAGCCGGCGCAGGCGTTCCTGGACGGCGAGCCGTTCGCGACGCTGGTGCGCGGCACCGAGATCCGCCTGACGGTCGACGAGCAAAGTTTCGTCGGCACCGGACTGCACCTGTTCGCCCAGGTCCTCGACCGGTTCTTTGCGCTCTACGTGCACATCAACAGTTTCACGCAGCTGAAACTGGTGTCGTCGCGCTCTGGCGAATTGCTGGTGACTTGCCCGCGTCGCAGCGGCGAGGAGCCGCTCCTTTGATTTCGGCTCTCCGACCGCCTGTCGACGAGGCCAGGGCTACGGCCACGGCGACGGCGACGGCGACGTCCGATGAGGCCGTGGTCACATCGATCCTGGCCCAGTGCACCGGCCTGCTGCGTGCACCCGATGCGAGCCCGATCGACCGCCTGCTCGAGCAGCCCCAGGGCTTCGAGTTCCACCAGGCCGTGCGCCTGTTGCAGGGCCTGTTGCGTCGCCTGCCGGCTGCCGAACGGCCGGTCATTCGCTTTCGAAACACGCTGTCGCTCTCCTTTCCGGCGAGCGAGCTGTTGGCCATCGACACCGAGTCGCACTCCGACGGCCCGCACCAAGAGCTGGAACGCATCGAGCTGACACCTGCCTTCATGGGCCTGCTCGGTGTCACCGGTGCGCTTCCGCTGTCGTACAGCGAGCAGTTCGCGCAGCGCGAGGGCGCCGGCCGCGATAGTGCGGCGCGCGCCTTTCTCGACATCTTCCAGCACCGCGCGGTCAGCCTGTTTCACGAGGCCTGGCGCAAGCACCGCCTGCCGCTTCAGTTCGAAGCCGATCGACGCGAACGCTATCTGCCGCTGGTGATGAGCCTGGCGGGCCTCGGCGAGCCGGCCCTGCGGCAACGCCTGCATGGCGACCGGGGAGGCGTCGCCGACGACGCGCTGGCGTTCTACTGCGGCCTGCTGCAGCGCCGGGTCGTCAGCGCGCACCACTTGCAACGCGTACTCGCCGATTACTTCGGCGTCCCGGTCAAGGTGACGCAGTTCGTCGGCCGGTGGTTTGAACTCGACACCGACTGTCAGGTGACGCTCGGCGACTCGTCTTCGCAGCGCCTCGGCCGCGACACCGTGCTCGGCCCGCGTGTCTGGCAACGGGACCTGCGGGCCCGCGTCGGCATCGGCCCGATGAACAGGGCGCAGCACCGACGCTTCCTGCCCGGTGGGCCGGCGGCGCTCGCCTTGCGTGAATTGTTGACACTCGTCAGCGGCGTCAGCCTCGAATACGAAGTACACCTGACACTGCGCGCCGCGGACGTGAGCGGCTCCGTGCTGCCGGGTACGGCGCAGGCGGGCAGCGAGGGTCCGCGTCTTGGATGGGACAGCTATCTGATCACCAAACCGTGCGCCGAAGACCGTGCCGAAGCTGTTTATGACGTGCACGCTCTGGCCGCCTGAAGGCCGCCGTATCGCACGCCCGCAGCCCCACGCCCGACACCGCACACCGCACACCGCCCACCGCACACCGCTGCGTCACCGAGCATTAACCGAAGATCGCTAACCCATGAGCACCAGCCTCAAGACGCTCGTATCCAAGCTCGACGACACCTGCCGCGGTGCGGCCGAGCGTGCCGCGGCGATCACCATGGCGCGGGGCCATCACGAGGTCGACATCGAGCACCTGCTGCTGGCGCTGCTCGAAGTGATCGATTCCGATATGTCGATACTTTGCCGCCGCTTCGACGTCCCGAGCGCTGGCTTGCAACGTGATCTGGAACGTGAGCTCGAGAGCTTCAAGACCGGCAACACCCGCACGCCGGTGTTCAGCGCTCGCCTGCCGAGCCTCTTCGAGCACGCCTGGCTGATCGCCTCGCTGGACGTGCATGACGGCCGGATCCGCAGCGCCCACATCCTGCTCGCGCTGCTCACCGAGCCGGGTCTCGCCCAGTTCGCGCAACGCAGCAGCCCGCTGTTCGCGCGTTTCGATGTCGCTCAGCTCAAGCACAAGCTCGACGAAGCGACGCACGGTTCGCGCGAGGCCCGCCAGCCGCAGTCGACAGCGACGGGCGGCGCAGGCGATGCCGTCGACGACGTCGACCGCACAGCACCCGGCACGGCCGCCCGCACCCCCGCGCTCGATCAGTTCACCACCGATCTGACGCAGCTCGCCCGCGACGGGCGGATCGATCCGGTCATCGGCCGCGAAGCCGAGATCCGTCAGGCGATCGACATCCTGATGCGGCGCCGGCAGAACAATCCGATCCTGACCGGCGAGGCGGGCGTCGGCAAGACGGCGGTGGTCGAAGGCCTGGCGCTGCGCATCGCCGAGGGCGACGTCCCCGAGCCGCTCAAGGGCGTCGCGCTGCACACCCTCGACCTGGGTCTGCTGCAGGCCGGGGCCAGCGTGAAAGGCGAGTTCGAGAACCGGCTGAAAAACGTGATCGACGAGGTGAAGAAGAGCGCCCACCCGATCGTCCTCTTCATCGACGAGGCGCACACGATGATCGGCGCCGGTGGCCAGGCCGGTCAGAACGACGCGGCGAATCTGCTCAAGCCGGCGCTGGCCCGGGGCGAACTGCGCACCATCGCCGCGACCACCTGGAGCGAGTACAAAAAGTACTTCGAGAAGGACGCTGCACTCGCCCGGCGCTTTCAGGTCGTCAAGGTCGAGGAGCCGTCCGAGCCGCTGGCCGCCGCGATGCTGCGCGGCATGGCGCCGTTGATGGAGGCGCATTTCAAGGTGCGCATTCGCGACGAGGCCATCACCGAAGCTGTGCGGCTGTCGGCCCGCTACATCACCGGCCGGCAGTTGCCCGACAAGGCGATCAGCGTGCTCGACACCGCCTGCGCCAAGGTCGCGCTCGGCCAGGCCGCCACCCCGGCGGCTATCGAGGATCTGAAGAAGAGCCTGCAACGCCTGGACGTCGAAATGCGCAGCCTGGAGCGCGAGGCGGCGAGCGGCGCTGCGCACGAATCACGGCTCCAAGCGCTGGCGGCCGAACGCCGGACGACACAGGCGACTTTAGAGGCCCTGGAGGGGCGTCATGAGGCCGAACGCCTGCTCGTGGCGGAGATCAGGGTGCTGCGCGCGAAGCTGGAAGGCGTCATCGCGCCTGCGGCACAACCGCCTTCGGCATCGGGCCCGGCTAGACCTTTGTCTTCCGCAGCTGAGGACGGCCTTACAAAAGCCGACAGGGCCGCTGTCCTCAAGGCCAAGCTGGCTGAACTCGCCCGGCTTCAGGCCGAGAACGCACTGGTGCCGATCGAAGTCGACGGCGCCGTCGTCGCGGCGATCGTCGCCGCCTGGACGGGCATCCCGCTCGGCAAGATGGTCCGGGACGACCTGCGCACCGTGCTCGGCCTGGAGCCCTTGCTGGAAGCCCGCATCATCGGCCAGAGCCATGCCATTCGCGCCATTGCCCAGCGCGTACGCACCTCGCGCGCCAACCTCGAGGACCCGAACAAGCCCAAAGGCGTGTTTCTCTTCGTCGGCCCGAGCGGCGTCGGCAAGACCGAGACCGCGCTCGCGCTCGCTGAACTCCTCTACGGCGGCGAGAAAAAGCTCATCACCATCAACATGAGCGAATACCAGGAGGCGCACAGCGTGAGCGGCCTGAAGGGCTCGCCGCCCGGCTATGTCGGCTACGGCGAGGGCGGCGTGCTGACCGAAGCGGTGCGCCGCAACCCCTACAGCGTCGTGCTGCTCGATGAAGCCGAGAAGGCTCATCCCGACGTGCTCGAACTCTTCTACCAGGTGTTCGACAAGGGCGTGCTCGACGATGCGGAGGGCCGCGAGATCGATTTTCGCAACTGCGTCATCATCCTGACCAGCAACGTCGGCTCATCGCAGATCATGCAGGCCTGCATCAACAAGACGCCGGCCGAGTACCCGAAGGCCGACGACCTCGCCGAAGCGCTGCGGCCGGTGCTCTACAAGACCTTCAAGCCGGCGTTCCTCGGGCGCATGAAGGTCATCCCCTACTACGCGATCGGCGACGAGGTGCTCGACCGGATCATCCGCTTGAAGCTCGACCGCATTGCGGCCCGCGTCGGCATCAACCACCGGGCCGAGTTCGTCTACGACACCAAGCTCGTCGACGCCGTGCTCGCGCGTTGCACCGAGGTCGACACCGGCGCGAGGAACGTCGACCACATCTTGAACGGCACGCTGCTGCCGGAGATCGCCGGGCAGGTGCTCGAGCGCATGGCCGACGGCCGGGAAGTCGGGCGCATCAAGGTCACGGCGGCCAAGAACGGCGACTTCAGGTACGCGGTGCAATGAGCTGTTGCGCCGTCGTGGCCCATCTCGCGTTTGCCGCGCGGCTGTCGAAGTCCCCTTCGCCCGCGAGATGTTCGCCTGAGAACCCTTCGTGGCCCCTGCGGCCCAACCGGGCGCGAGGCGGCGGTGCCGCGCTGCCATTCGTGACCGCGCCGATGCCCTACGCATGAACCCGCTGAGCGTCCTTGGCGACACGGTTGGCGGGCTGCTCGGTCACCTGGCCCAGCAGCAGCGCCTCTTGCGCGTGCACACGCCGCTCGGGCCCGACGTGCTCTTTGCCGAGGACATCGAGGTGTGGGAGGGCATCGGCCCGATGAACGGCCCGGCGCTCGGTGACGAGGCCGATGCTGCCTCGCTCGCGAGCGGCGGGTCGAGCGGGCGCTGGGCGGTCGACGCCTCGCTCGGGCCCACGCGCGCCGGCCTGCGCCTGGTCGTGCACGCGCTCGGCCGCGACGCGCACCTCGAGCTCAAGACCCTCATCGGCCAGCCCGCGCTCGTCGAACTGCTCTGCCAGGAGAGCCGCAGCGAGTTGCGCCCGTGGCACGGCCACATCGTCGCGGCGGCGTTGATGGGCAGCGACGGCGGCCTGGCCCGCTACCGGCTTGTCATCGAGCCGTGGCTGGCCGTGCTCGCGCACCGCGTGGACGCCTGGGTGTTCCAGGACCTGAGCGTGGCGCAGATCATCGACGACGTGTTCGCAGGCTACGACGGCCAGGGCAAGCTGATACCGGCCTGGCGCTGGGAGCTCGCCGATGCGAGCGTCTACCTGAAGCGGAGCCTGTGCATCCAGTACCACGAGAGCGACCTCGACTTCGTGCAGCGGCTCATGCGCGAGGAGGGGCTCGTCTGCTGGTGGGAGCACACGGGCGAGGCCGCGAGCCCGAGCCTTGGCAACCACACCCTGGTCATCGCCGACCACAACTGCGCGATGCAGCCCAACCGGCAGCCGGCAGTGCGCTTCACCGCGAGCGACCACACCTTGGAGGCCGACAGCCTGACCCGCTGGGCAAGTGTCAGCCGGGTGGCGAGCGGGCGGGTCGCGATGAGGAGCCGCGACCACCGCGGGCTCGGCGCGCGGCCGGTCGAGGCGAGCGTCGGTGTCAGTGCCGGTGCCGGTGGCGGTGGCGGTGGCGGTGGCGGCGCCGGCGTGGGCAGCCTGCCGAGCGGCAGCGGTGAGGCCAGCGGCGCCAGCCCCTCGGGCGCTGCGGCGCCGTTGAGCGAGCTGATCGTCGTCGACGTCCCCGGCGGCTACGCCTACGAGGACACCGAGCAGGGCCAGCGCCTTGCGGGCCGCCAGGCCGAGGCGCTCGCGGCCTGCCGCACCCGGGCCATCGCCGCCGGGCCGTGGCGGCGCGCCCAGGTCGCAACGAGCTTCACCCTCAGCGACCATCCGCGCCACGACGGCAGCGACCCGGGCCAAGACCGCTTCGTCGTGCTCGCGGCCCAGCACCGCGCCCGCAACAACTTCACGGCCGACGAGGCGGCGCGTTTTGTCGGCCTGACCCGGGCCATTCTGCGCGATCAGGGCAAGGGGGCGGGCAAGAGTGGCAAGAATGGGAAGAACGGCCAGGGCGACAAGCCGGGTGGCCACGCCGAGGCGCCGCTGCACGAGGCGGCGCTGCTCGTGCAGCCCCTTTGCGTACCGGTGCGCATGGGCGCGAGCGACCCGGCGCCGCACGGCCCGCCGGCCGCCGGCCACTGGGGCGTGCTCGGGCGCGGTGACGAGCGCACGGTCGAGGCCTCGCCCTCGCTCTTCGAGCCGCAAGCCGCTGCCGCGCTCGGCCAGCCCGAGGTGCGGCTCAACGTGCGCCCGACGGTGCGCGGCACGCAAACCGCCATCGTCGTCGGCGGGGCGGACGCGGACATCGCGACCGACCGCGACGGCAGGATCCGGGTGCAGTTCCACTGGCAGCGCGGCAGTGCCTCGAGCCACCGGCTCGGCGCAGGCGAGGGCGAGGACAACGCCCCCGCGAGCGCCGCGAGCTTCACCTGGGTGCGGGTGGGCGCGAGTCTGGCGGGGGCCAACTTCGGCGCCGTCTTCACGCCGCGCGTTGGCCATGAGGTGCTCGTCGCCTTCACGGGCGGCGACATCGACCGGCCGGTCGTGATTGGTGCGGTCTACGACGGCCGCGGCGCGCCCGATGCGCAGGGCAACGAGGTTGCAGCGGGCGCGGCCCTGGCCAGCGGCAACGCACCGGCGTGGTTTGCCGGGCAGCAGAAGTCGGGCAGTCACGAGGGACACCAGCACCGCGCGGTGCTGCTCGGCCACAAGAGCCAGGAGCTCGGCGCGAGCCGCTCGGGCCTCGGGGGCTCCAACCAGCTCGTCTTTGACGACAGCGCCGGTGGCAACCGCATCGAGCTCGCGTCGACGACCGAGGCATCGCGTCTGCAGCTCGGCTCACTGCTGCAGCAAGAGGACAACCAGCGCCTTGGCGCCCGTGGCCACGGCCTGGAGCTCACGACCGCGGCGCACGGGGCGCTCAGGGCCGGATCCGGGCTGCTCGTGAGCGCGCACGCGCAAGCCGCGAGCACGGGCACGGGGCAGCAGCTGCAGGCGCGCGAGCCGATGATCGTCCTCGAGTCGGCGCAAAGCCTCGTCCACACGCTCATCGAGTCGGCGCAGGCGCACAACGCCAAGCTCCGCGCCGAGCCGGCGGTGGCCGGTGCCGCGGCCAAGGAGAGGGCCAAGCAGTTGCCGGCAGAGCAGGGCCTCTACGCCCTGATCGACAGCGTGCAAGGCACGGATACGTCGCAGTCGGCGGCTGCAGCCAGAGCCGCGGGCGCGGGCCCCGGCCACAGCGAGCAGACGCACAGCGATCAGGCGCACAGCGATCAGGCGGTCGCCATCGACGGCGGCTTCGGCTCGGTCGCGGCCTGGGGGCGGCCCGACCTCGTGCTCGCGGCGCCTGCCGGCATTGGCCTCTTCACGCCCGCCGCAGCGGTGGTGAGCGCCGGCAGCAACGTGACCATGAGCGCGGGGCAGGACCTGCACGCCGTGGCGCAGGGCAACCATGCGACGGTCGCCAAGGCGGGGGTGGTGCTCTACACCTACGGCAAGGCGAGCAGCACCGTCAAGCCCAACGCCGAGACGGGCATCGCGCTGCACGCGGCCAGCGGCAGCGTCCTCACGTCGAGCAACACCGGGGCGACGCGGCTGACCTCGAGCGGCGCCATCGACGTCACGAGCACCAAGGCGAGCGTGCTCGTCGCCTCGCCTCGGCACGTGCTGATGACAGCGGCGGGGGCTGCGATCCGGATCGAGGCCGGCAACATCGCGATCAACGCGCCAGGGGCTGTGCGGTTTAAGGCGGGGATGAAGGTGTTGACGGGGGCGGGATCGGCGAGCCAGAGCTTGGAGTCGAAGACCGGCAAGTTGGACGACTGCCCTTGGATGAAGGCATGACGCTGCTCGGCTGCACCTCGTGAATCAAACAGAGTTGCCCCTTGCGGTGCGAAGGATCGTCGAGCTTCGAGCCACGTTGTTTCGCTTTCGAGAGACGCGGCCGACGCATCACCTCTACCTGCTGCTCGACAACAGCTGCCCGGTTGCGCCAGACGATCCCTTGCATCTGGCTCAATTGGCGTTGCGGCCAATTGCTCGGCGGATGACGCAGGTGCCGGGTCCAACAAGCGTATCGGAATGGCAACCCGTTCTTTTGCAGTTTTATGAAGCCGGCGAAAATGGCTATCGAGATGAGGCCTTGCTAGAGCTAAGTCTTGCATCCGCCTGCGAGCGTCACGCGAGCATCAACGGCGCCTACATGGCTGCCTGGATCGGCAGCGCGCTCGGTCCGTCTGAGCTCGCAGCGCATCTGGCCCGAAACAGTGAGCAGTTCGACGTATTGCGGGGCCGTCGCCGCCGACTGCCACTGTATGAGCCCTACCGGATGGCAGTGTTGATCGATGATCCTGCGGCCGCCCAATTCGCGCGTGGATTTCTCGCCGAAACGCCCTTGTGGGTGTTTGTCGATGGAGCCGGTGCACTAAGAACGCTAGACGCGACCGGTGCAGGTCAGGAGCCCGCCAGAGTCGGCTTGGGCATAAGCTCCAAGATGAGTGCGGCCCAAGGGCGTGTTTCGCTCGCGAAACTGGCATTGCTCGGAGTCGTCAAGGCGAGAGCAATTATCCCGCCGCAAGTCGAGCGAAAGCTCGACGCTTTGCTGGTTGCTGCCGAGCAAGTGGGGCTTTTCGATGCGGAGGATGTCGTGTTCTTCGCATTGAACGGGTTGACCCTTTCGCCGCAGTGGCACCTACATCCCGCTGCCAAGGGCTGCATCGTTCGCGCCGTCGACGAACAAGCTCCGCTCGCCGGTCTGCTGGCGGAACTGCCCGATGCCGTCCTGGACGAAATCGGAGCCTACCGCGCCGCATGAACGCGCGTTCGCCGCAACAGCACCAGCAATCACAACCTACCGAGCTCGAAGCGCGCTATGTCCAGTCCTACCGTGATTCAACCCACCTCGAGTTCAATCGTTCGAAACAATGCAGCGGCAGCGGCGGCCGCTGCTGGCGGAGGCAACCCGGCGTGCGACTTTTGCAAGCGGATCGGCCTGCCGATTCTGCCGCTGCGTTATGCCGTCGTGCCAGACTATGTGAAACAACGTCCTGGCAATCCCGTGGGTTGGTGCCAACTCGGAAAGACGCTACAAGGGCGCCCAGCAAATCTGAAAGGCCACCATTACGTACTGCGGACATTGCGCAAAGGCTATGTGATGGTGTACCTCGGGTCGGGCTTGTGGCAGGCCTATGCAGTCGGCGTCGACGGATTGCTGCGTAAGTTGGCCGACCTCGACGACCCCGATCACAAGAACGATCGGGAGATGTCAGCTGTGTGCAAACGTGACGGCCACAACCTGCCGGCAAGCTTTATCAACATTGCCCCAATCACCCATGGTGCAAAGCGCGTCTTGCCTACCAAGGTGTGGGTTGCCTTCAGCGATGTGCTCTGGACTCGGGCCACTCGAAAGGAGTATGAAGGCGAATCGAGTACGTCCGCAACGCTGCGCTCCAAGCGCATGCAAGGCTTCGGTACGACCGAACTCGGCAAGCAGGCCGATGCCCTGCTCGATGCCTTTCAACTTTCATCCGACGAAGCTGCGACCGCCGGCAGGCTCGAAAGCTTGGTTGTCGAGTACGCGCACGACTCCGTCCAAGCCGACGCCCGAAGCCATTACGACGCAACCGATCCGTTTCACCCGAAGACCAGCAACAAGTTGCCCTGGCAAAGCGCACATGGCATGAGCATGCGCACCGGGCAGGGGCTGCCGGTCGCCAAGCATGTGAGCCAGACGACCGACAAATTGATGGCCAGCGCCATCGTGCTCGACGACCCCGTGGGCATGGTGCAAGAGCTCAACGCCACCCGGCTCGAGCGGGTTGCAGCGCGGCAGAGTTATCTGTCCGACGTGCGCATCGCCAGGCCGCTGCTGATATCGCAGTCTATCCTTGGCCTGAAGCAACTTATTGGCGAGCAAACCGCGACGGCCATCACCGAAGAAGAAACGCAGAAAGGGGTGCCCGACGTTCAAACCGAGGTCGTCGTGATCGACCCGATGTCAGGTGCCGGCCAAAGCACCACCACGACCACGCGCAAGGAGCGAATCGACGACAAGACCACCTCGTTATGGAGTTCGCTGCAAAACCACTACCGCGAAGCCGATCGGGCCGCCTTCGAAGCACGGGTAGGCGCGACGGTCAAGGGCTTCCAGGATTGGCTGGAGAAGACCGATACCGATTACGCCTACTGGCTCGGGCAGCCGGACTGGTTGAGCCGGAGAAACGATCACGACACATCGGTACCTGAGCACAAGGACAGGTTGCTCGAAATCATGGCCGCAGTGCTGAGCGGCGGGCCGACCAACGCGCCTGCTGCCGGCCCTGCAGCGCCGAAGGACATCCAGGTCTACGAGGTCTGGAAGAAGTTCATTGCGATGAAGCCCGCAGACGACGCCAATCCCATCTATGTCGCACTCTTCGGGCATGACGAAGAAATCCTCGCCTATTTGCTGCCCGACGGACTCGACCCGCGGGAAGACAAGATTCACAAAGGTGGCAAGCTGTACAAGGTCATCAAGACCATCATCGGCACAAAGGACCTGACGAGCAACAGCACCGCCGTGATCAGGCAAGGGGGCATCAAAGGCGTCTTGACCGGCGAGGCGAGTGACAAGGTAGTCAACCCGGTGCGCGCCGCCGGCGCTGCCGGCCTGGAGGCCATGCGCAACAGCCGCGTGTCCAAGTCGGTCGACGCGGTGGCTGTGTCCATGCTTGCCATGGGCGGCGCGCTCAGCCGCATGGCCAAGGGCGCGGTCAGCGAAGTGGCCGAGGCAACCGTCATGCGGGCGGTGCAAGCGGCTGTGCTGCTCTACGAACGGCGCGAGATCTACCTCGTCACTAGCCGGCTGCGGGTGAGCGACTACATCGCCTATCTCAACGACGCAGCTTTCAGCGGTGTGCAGGCTGGGCAGAGCCTTGCGGCCAAGGGCGTGCGCAGCGTGACGCAGGCGGGCAAGAGCACCGTGCGCTCGATGGCCATCGGCGGCGTGCTGCGCATCAATGACAAGAAGGTGCGCGACACGTTCATAGACGTGACCCATTGGGCTTACGACCGGCTCGACGGCATAGAGGAGGCTGCAGATGCTGTGCCCCGCAACCAGCAGGCCGCACGCGCCTCGCGTGAAGCGTCTGAAGCTGCGCGCGCGGCCGAAGCCGCAGCGGCCACCGCGGCAATGCGTGTGCATCCCTTCACCATCAGCCCGGCCGCGGCAGAGTTCGTCGAGGCGGTCGGGGCCAAGGCGAGCGCCACGGGCGCGGGCACATTGAGTGTTATCAAGGGGCTGACGAGAAACTCGCTGCGCATGGTGACGACCGGCTCGGGGCTGATCGCCGTTGGTTCCCTGGTCGTTCAGAGCTGGTCGCTCAAGGACAACATCAAGAAGGCCGATGCGGCCTTCATTGC
>CAXTDH010000045.1:0-4460 GCA_964242405.1 uncultured Rhizobacter sp.
GCCGCCAGTCGATGACGGACTCATGACAACGACCCGGTGGAGCACCGCGGGCTTGCCGCTTCTCGCCCGGCGGCGGCGCCGATCGGCTACGCTTCGCGTTGCTTCGCGTTGCTTCGCGTTGCTTCGACTGCTTCACTGCCAAAGGATAGTTGCCATGACCGACCGCATCGTCATCGTTTCCGCTGCCCGCACGCCGATCGGCGGCTTGCTGGGCGAATTGAGTTCGCTTTCCGCCCACCAACTCGGCGCCATCGCCATTCGGGCGGCCGTCGAGCGCGCCGGCATCACCGGCGACGCTGTCAACGAAGTCCTGATGGGCAACTGCCTGATGGCCGGCCAGGGCCAGGCGCCGGCGCGCCAGGCGGCGCTCGGCGCCGGCCTGCCGCAGTCGGTCGGCGCGGTGACGCTCTCCAAGATGTGCGGCTCCGGCATGCGGGCGATGATGTTCGGCCACGACATGTTGACGAGCGAATCGGCCGATGTGATCGTCGCCGGGGGCATGGAGAGCATGACCAACGCGCCGCACCTGACGCAGATGAGGAAGGGCGTCAAGTACGGCGCCGCGATGCTTGCCGACCACATGGCGATCGACGGCCTCGAGGATGCCTACGAAAAGATGCCCAACGGCGCCGGCAAGGCGATGGGTGTCTTTGCCGAGGAGTGTGTCGCCAAGTACCAGTTCAGCCGCGAGCAGATGGATTCGTTCGCGATCTCGTCGACCGAGCGGGCGAAGCGGGCCAATGAAGACGGCAGTTTCGACTGGGAAATCGCGCCCGTCACCATGCCCGGCAAGGCCGGCGACACGGTCATCAAATTCGATGAGCAGCCGTTCAAGGCCAAGCTCGACAAGATTGCCGGCCTGAAGCCGGCGTTCAAGAAGGATGGCACCATCACCGCGGCCACTTCGTCGAGCATCTCGGACGGCGCCGCGGCGCTCGTGCTGATGCGGGAAAGCACCGCGAAGCGGTTGAACGTCCAGCCGATCGCCCGGATCCTGGCCCACTCGGTCCATGCCCAGGCACCCAACTGGTTCACCACCGCGCCGGTCGGTGCCATCGAGAAAGTGCTGAAAAAGACCGGCTGGTCGGCCAAGGACGTCGATCTCTGGGAAGTCAACGAGGCCTTCGCCGCGGTGACGCTCGCGGCGATGAACGAGTTCAGCCTGCCGCACGAAATCGTCAACGTCCACGGCGGCGCGGTCGCGCTCGGCCACCCGATCGGCGCCAGCGGCGCGCGCATCGTCGTGACGCTGCTCGGGGCGCTGCGCCAGCGGGGCTTGAAGAAGGGCGTGGCGGCGCTGTGCATCGGCGGCGGGGAGGCGACGGCGCTGTCGCTGGAGCTGATCTGACGGCGGACCCCCCGGAACGAAGGGTCCCGAGAGCTGGAATTCGTGGATTTCTACCGAACTGCGGCGATAAGATGACTTTGTCACCGCCGGGCGTCGCCTTCGGCGGCGGCCCCGGACGGTCCAGTCAACTTTCGCGGTCGTTCGGGAAGATCCATGCCGTATTCTTATGTCCGCCTGCGGGTCTTCTACAGCCTGATGAGCGGGTTCCAGCGCCGCCACCGTGCGCGCCGCATGGAAACCTTCAACAAGAAGATTCCATTGCCCGTCGGCACACGCGTCCTGGATCTAGGCGGGTCACAGGCCATCTGGGAAAACGTCGAGCAGCCGCTGAACGTGACGCTGTTGAATCTTCCGGGCGGCAAGCCGGGGCCGGCGCCGTCACACCACCTGTTCACCCACGTCGACGGCGACGCCTGCAAAGTCCATCTGCCGGCTGAATTCGACGTGGTGTTCAGCAACAGCGTGATCGAGCACGTCGGTGGCAAGGAACAGCAGGCCGCATTTGCCAGTGAGATCAGACGCATGGGCGTGTCGTACTGGGTCCAGACCCCGTCGAAGTGGTTTCCGATCGAAGCGCATTCGGGCATGCCGTTCTGGTTCCTATACCCGGAGTCCATGCGCCGCTTCTTTCTTAACCGCTGGCGCGAGCCCTTGCTGAACTGGACGAGCTACATCGAGGAGACGCGGGTGCTCTCGAAGGGCCGGATGCAGGCGCTTTTTCCGGAGGCGGCCATCTACGTCGAGAGGGTGTTCGGCATTCCCAAGTCCTACACGGCATGGTCTGCGCGCGGGCAGACGGCCAAGGCGGTCAAGCCGATGCAACGGCGCGGGCCGCCGGCCTGACAAAATGGTGCGTGTACCCAGGTGCTGCCGAGGCATAGCTAGCCAAGGCGGCACGCAGCCGAATCGACCGCCTCGGCTGACCGTCTGATTCAATGAAAGCTAAGATGAAAATTCTAGTGATCGGCGCATCGCGCGGCCTCGGCCGTGAGTTCGTCCGCCAGTACCTCGCCGACGGCGCCCAAGTGACCGCCACGGCCCGCCGCCCGGCAGAGGTGGCAGAGCTGGAAGCCGCGGGCGCCACGGCGTTCCAGCTCGACGTGACCGATGCCGCCAGCGCATCGGGCGTCGCCTGGCGGGTCGATTCGGCCGGCTACGACGTGGCGATCGTCAACGCGGGCGTCCTCGGGCCGCAGACCGGCGGGCTGGAGACGCCGAGCCAGGCGGATTTCGACGCCGTGATGCACACCAACGTCCTCGGGCCGATGCGGCTCGTGCCGCAGCTCGCCGACGCGCTCGCCCCCGGCGCGAAGCTCGCGGTGCTGTCGTCGCGCATGGGGTCGATCGGCGAACGTTCGGGGACCGCCGCCTGGCTCTACCGGGCCTCGAAGGCGGCGCTCAATTCGGTGTTGAAGGATGCCTCGATCGTCTTTGCCGGCAAGGTCACCTGTATCGCCTTTCACCCGGGATGGGTCAAGACCGACATGGGCGGTCCGCAGGCCGACCTGACGCCGGAGCAGAGCG
This sequence comes from uncultured Rhizobacter sp., assembly GCA_964242405.1. Classification (GTDB taxonomy): domain Bacteria; phylum Pseudomonadota; class Gammaproteobacteria; order Burkholderiales; family Burkholderiaceae_C; genus LMDS01. The sequence continues at coordinate 2,873 of CAXTDH010000045.1, forward strand.
TTGCCGACATGCGGCGGACGCTCGTCGCGGTCGGGCCGGATGCCAACGGCAGCTTTCTCAGCCATGACGGGGCGCCGATCGCCTGGTGAGCCTGCTGGGGGGGCCGACGCCGTGCCACTGCGGCACGGCTCGATACTACCCTGCTGGACTTTCTGCAACCGAGGGCGGTCGCGGCGATGCCGGTGGTCGCGGGCGCTCAGGTGGACGGCCTGCGCTCGCCAGCGTCAGCCTGATCCGCGGTAACCTGCGGCTGATGACCACCGACCAGGCGCCGACATGCTGCTGACCGAAGACCACCGTGCCGTTCAGGATGCGGTCCGCGACTATGTCCAGGACCGGATCGCGCCCAACGCCGCGGACTGGGACAAGAGCCACCACTTCCCACAAGAGGAGCTGCGCGGCCTGGCGGCGCTCGGCTGCTACGGCGTCGCCGTGCCGACCGAATGGGGTGGCGCCGGGCTCGACTACCTGGCGCTCGCGGTCATCCTCGAGGAAATCGCCGCCGGCGATGGCGCGACTTCGACCGTCGTCAGCGTCAACAACTGCCCGGTCTGCTCGATCCTGATGGCCTGGGCCAGCGAGGCGCAGAAGGCGCAGTGGCTCGTGCCGCTGGCCCGCGGCGAGCTGCTCGGCGCCTTTTGCCTGACCGAACCGCATGTCGGCTCGCAGGCGGACGGCCTGAAGACGACCGCCGTGCGGGTGGAAGGCGAGGGCGGCGACGAGTACGTGTTGAACGGCGTCAAGCAGTTCATCACCAGCGGCCAGAACGGCGATGTGGCCATCGTCATGGCGGTGACCGACAAGGCCGCCGGCAAGAAGGGCATCAGCGCCTTCATCGTGCCGACCGACTCTTCCGGCTACGTCGTCGCCCGGCTCGAGGACAAGATGGGACAGCACGCGAGCGACACCGCCCAGATCCTGTTCGAGAACTGCCGCATACCGGCCGCCAACCGCCTGGGCGAAGAAGGCCAGGGGCTGAAGATCGCGCTCTCAGGCCTGGAGGGTGGCCGCATCGGCATCGCCTCGCAAAGCGTCGGCATGGCGCGTGCGGCCTTCGAGGCGGCGCTCGCCTATGCAAAGGAGAGAGTCGCCTTCGGCAAGCCGATCCTCGAACACCAGGCGGTGCAGTTCCGGCTTGCCGAGATGGCGACGGAAATCGAGGCGGCGCGCCAGTTGATCCACCATGCGGCGAGCTTGAAGGACGCCGGCGTGCCGTGTTTAAAAGAAGCGGCGATGGCCAAGCTGTTCGCCAGCGAAATGGCGGAGAAAGTCTGCAGCGAGGCGATCCAGGTGTTCGGCGGCTACGGCTATGTCAGCGACTTCCCGGTCGAACGCATCTACCGGGATGTGCGCGTCTGCCAGATCTACGAGGGCACGAGCGACGTGCAGAAGATCCTGATCGGGCGGGCGCTGGCGTGAGCCCGCCGGGCCGCCCCGAGGGCGAACACCGGCGTGCGAAGCCCGAAGGCGGTCCGATGACCCCGCCGCGACGGCGTTGAACGAAGCCGGCGCGCGCGCCGTCACGCTGCTGCAGGCGTTCGAGACCGCCGAGCCGCCGAGCCCGCACTGGAACGACGCAGACCGCGCC
>CAXTDH010000045.1:4470-11957 GCA_964242405.1 uncultured Rhizobacter sp.
GGGCACGAGCGACGTGCAGAAGATCCTGATCGGCCGGGCGCTGGCCTGATCGGCGGGGCACTTGCTCGTTGTGACCTCGGCCGCCCCGACATGACGTGCAAGGGAAGCGCCCCATGAACCGCTTCGACGCCGGCACCGTTCGGGCACTGGTTTGCGACGTCTTCGGCACGGTCGTTGACTGGCGCGGCACGCTGATCCGCGAAGGCGAAGTGCTCGGCGCCGAGCGTGGCTGGCAGGTCGACTGGCCCGGGTTCGCCGATGCCTGGCGCGCCGGTTATGCGCCGGCGATGGCACGGGTCAACGCCGGCGAGATGCCGTGGGCGAACCTCGATGCGCTGCACCGGACGATCCTCGACGCGATCAGGCCACGCTTCCGGCTCGATGCCATCGACGAGGCCGATGTCCAGCGGCTGCACCGCATCTGGCACCGCCTCGATGCCTGGCCGGATTCGGTTGACGGCCTGCGGCGGCTCAAGTCCCGCGTCGTCATTGCGCCGCTTTCCAACGGCAACGTCTCGCTGCTGGTCGACACGGCGCGGCACGCGGGCTTGCCCTGGGATTGCGTGCTGTCGTCGGAACTGTTCCGCCGTTACAAGCCGGATCCGGCCGTCTACCTGGGCGCCGCGCAATTGCTGGGTGTGGCTCCTGGCGAATTGATGATGGTCGCCGCGCATCCGGGCGATCTGGTCGCGGCGCGCGGCGTCGGTCTGCGCACCGCCTACCTGCCGCGGCCGATGGAGCACGGGCCGGGTGGCTGGATGGAGCCGATCGGCAATGCGGTCTTCGATATCGAGGCATCCGACTTCGGCGCCCTGGCCGACCGGCTCGGGGCGTGAGCTGCCGACGCCGCAGCGCCGAGGCGAGAGGTCCGAGCCGCGACTGCTGCGACCCGACGCCTGCGCCTTGGTCACGATGAGCGGGTGGCTGTCAGGTCGCAGCGCATGAACGAAGCGTCGGCCCGCGAGGTGCTGCTTTTGCAGGCGTTCGAGTCGGTCGTGCCACCGACCGCACACTGGGGCGCGGAGGACAAGGCCTGGGCCACGCGCCTGGCGATCGAGGATCGGCCAGCCGGTGACAGGGCCGACACTTCCGACTTTCTGGCGCGCCGGGCCCGACACGCGATGCAGCGCCTGCTGCCACGGCAACCGGCGCTAGGGCGCTGGCTCGCTCGCCGGCTGTGGCGGCCAGGGTGGGTCGCGGCGGCTGTCGCTGTCGGTGGGCTGTTCGGCATCGTCGCCGACAGCATCGGCAGCGGCCAGCGGATCAACCTGCTGGCGCCGCCGGTCTGGACGGTGCTCGCGTGGAATTCGGTCGTCTACGCATTCCTGCTTGCCGAAGCGCTTCGCCGGGCTGTGTTCGTTCGTCGGTCAGCGCGGCGAACCGGCCGACTCGTGCGGCTGACCGAGCGGCTGATGCGCATCGGCGCGCGCCTGCCGGTCCCGGACGCCGCGGGCGAGGCGCCGAACACCCGGGCGGTGGCGGGCGGCAGCGCCACCGGCGCGCTGCTGCGCAGCTTCGGTGCCCGCTGGCTGCAGGCGAGCGCGCCGCTCTCTGCCCTGCGCGCCGCAACGCTGCTGCACGCCGGTGCTGCGGCGCTCGGGGCCGGGCTGATTGCGGGCCTCTATGCCCGTGGCCTGGTACTCGACTACCGCGCCGCCTGGGAAAGCACTTTTCTTTCCGCCGAAGGCGTGCACGGGCTGCTGACGCTGCTGCTCGCACCGGCCTCCGGCTTATCTGGCATCGGCCTGCCGGATGTCGCCGGCCTGGACGCTTTGCGCGCGGTGCACGGCGGCGCGAGCCCGGGCGCTCCGGCGGCACCGTGGATCCACCTGTACGCCGTGACGCTCGGCCTGTCGGTCGTTCTGCCGCGCACGCTGCTGGCAGCTGGCAGTGCCTGGCTGGCGCGGCGCCGGGCCGCCGACTTCGCTTTGCCGCTGACGGAGCCTTATTTTCAGCGGCTGCTGCACCAGTGCTCCGGCGAAAGGGCCAGGGTGCAGGTCTGGCCCTATGCCCGAACACCCGGCCCGCGTGCCGTCGCCGGCCTGCAGCGGGTGCTGGTCGAGGTGCTCGGCGATGGCAGCAGCTGTGAACTCGCCGAGACGACCGCTTTTGGTGGCGAAGACGAGCCCACCACCGCCGCGCTGCTGCGGCGACTGCCCGCGTCGACCGCCACCCTGCTCGTCGCCCTCTTCGATCTCGTCGCAACGCCGGAGGACGAGCAACACGGCGCCTTCGTGCGCGCGCTGGCGGCGCACGCGCCGGCGGGCTCGGCGACCATCCTGTGGATCGACGAGGCGGCGTTCCGGCAGCGCTTCGGCAGCAGCGGGCCGCGTCTCGCTGAACGCCGTGCCGCCTGGGCTCGGCTGGCGCAAGTGCTCGGCAGCGTTGCCGTGATCACCGACCTGGAGGCGCTGGAGACCAGCACCGCGGCCGCCGCGCTGCAGACGGCGCTGGCACGGCCGGTCTGAGCGCGAAGCAAGCGGCCCGTCAGGGCGCCCGACACACAGGAGGTCGACGCCCCCCGCACGCCCGCGACATCCGCAAGGCTCGCCATCGAGCCGCGACGGCAGCTCACGCAATCGCCCGAGCATCATCAGAGCGCGACATCCCAGGGTTTCGGTCACCGAACTTTGCCGCTCCGGCCGCTCTCGAGAAACAGCGCGCGGAGCTCGCTCACCAAGTGCTCGAAGACCAGCCGCATGCGCCTGCTGCGATGGAAGTCGTCGTGCGTCGCGACCCACACCGGCAGGTGCGACACGTCTCGCCTCGGCAGCAGGCGCACGAGTTCGGGGAACCGGGGCGCCAGCCAGGTTTGCACCGCGCCGATGCCGATGCCGGCGCGCACGGCCGCGAGTTGCGCCAGGAAGGTTTCGCTGTGCAGGCGCACTCGGTGCGGCGCCACTTCGACGCCGTGGCGGGCGAGCTCGCGGACGAAGGTCGTGGCGTCGTCGAAGCCCACCAGCGCGTGCTCGGCAAGTTGAGCCAACCGCCGCGGCGTACCCGCTCGCCCAAGATAGTCTGCCGATGCGTACAAGCCGACGGCAATCTCGCCGACCCTGGCCGCGACGACTTCGGGTTGCGTCGGCCGGACGAACCGCACCGCCACGTCGGCCTCGCGCCGGATCAGGTTGAGCATGCCGTCATCGCCGATCAGCTGCACCTGCAGCAGCGCGTGCTCGTGCAGCAGCGGTGCCAGCAGGCGCGGCAGCAATTCGACCGCGAAGGTCACGCTCGACGTGACGCGCACCAGGCCCGTCGGCTCGGGCGAGGCGCCGCCGAGTGATGCCGACAGACCGGTGACGGCCTGCTCCACCGCGGCCGATCGCTCATAGAGGTCGGTGGCGCGCGCCGTCGGCAGCAGGCCACGCGGCCGGCGCTCGAACAGGGTTTCGCCGAGCCGTTTCTCGAGTGCGCGGATGTGCCTGCCGACCGTCGGCTGGGTCGTGCGCAGGGCGCGCGCCGCGGCCGTCAGGCTGCCACCGTCCATGACCGCGACGAACGAGCGCAGCCACTGCCAATCGATCGCGGGGGAGGCTGGAAGCACTGGCGAATGGCGGCGTGTAGGCATGCACAGATGCATGGAGTCCATGAGCGGGCATGGAGTTTACGTTTACCTGCGAGGCGATCAATATCGACACGCTTCCTGACCCGCCGGAGAAACACCATGGACCTCGATCGCCGCAAACTGCTCGCTGTCACCTTGAAGGGCGGCGCCGCGGCCGCGGTGGTCGGCACCGGTGCCCTCGGCTGGCGCCTCTACGACACCGGCTTGGTCGGCGGCACGGCCGAGCCCCTCGAAGGCTGGTCGTCGTTCCACGACTCGCCCGCAGGAGAACCGTTGAGCCTGGTGGCCGCGGCGGTCCTCGCGGCCAGCCCGCACAACACGCAGCCGTGGCGTTTCGTCGTGAACGCGACACAGATCGACCTGTTCGCGAGCGCCGAGCGCCACCTCGGCAGCTTCGATCCCTACCGGCGCGAGATGTGGCTGGGACTGGGTTGCGCCGTCGAAAACATGGTGCAGGCGGCAGGCGCCAAAGGTTTCGCGGTCGAGTCGGTCGTGGCCGCTCCTGGCGCGCTGGGTGGCGCAGACGCCGGCGGCCACGCGGCGAAGATCGTGGTTCGCGCCGCCGATCGCGCAGCGGCTTCGCGCCTGGCCGCGTCGATCGAGACGCGGCGTACGAACCGGTCCGACTACCGCCGCGACGAGCCGGTCGCGCAGCGGGTGATCGCCCTGCTCGAGGCTGCGCCGGCGCACGCCGATACCCGGCTCATCCTGTTCCGTGCGTCCGAAGACAGGGGCCTTGCGTTCGCCCGGGCAACCGTCATCGCCACGGAGGCGATCTGTGCCGACGCGACGATGAGCAGCGACAGCCACCGCTGGCTTCGCGCCAACCCGCGCGAGGTCGCCCGGCATCGCGACGGCCTCTCGATACCGACCTCGGGGCTCGCGCCGTGGCTGTCGACCGTGGGGCAGGTACTGCCTGCACCGGCTCCCCTCGATGCCGACCGGTACTGGATCGACTCGACTCGAAGCCAGGTCGACAGCGCGCCCTGGTTCGGCCTGCTGCTGGTGCGCGAACTGCACGATCGCAGGCAGCAGATCGAGGCCGGCAGGCTATGGCAACGGATTCAGCTCGAACTGACCGCTGCAGGGCTCGCGTCGCAGCCGCTCAACCAGATGATCGAGGTGGTCGACCGCGAAAGGCAACTCGGCCGCGACGCTTCCATGGCGCGTCGGCTCGCCTCCTGTAGCGGCACGGGCTGGCATGCGACGTTCGCGTTTCGCTTTGGGCACGCGTCGCGCAAGGTGCCGCACTCGGCGCGCCGTGCCCTGTCGAGTGTGTCCGGACGCAGCACGGATCCGGCGCCGACGCTCGTTCGCCGCTCATGACCGAGGTTCCCGGGTAGGCGCCTACATCCCTGCCTTCCAAGCCGGCCGGCAACGATGCCCTCGCGACACGGTGCAAGACAGGGTGCAAGCACGCGCACGGACGGGCGTTCGGCCCGCGCCTCAGCGGTAGCTGCGCCGGTCCTCGATGACCCCGCCGTCATTCGGCAGGCTTCCGGGTGGCACGAGCACGACCTCGGTTCGCAGCCGGGTCACTTCGCGTGCGCTCGCCATGAGCCGTTCGGCGAGGAGCTGCCTCGATGTGGCCGACGATGATGCCGATGTGACCGCCATCGCCTCGGCCGCTTCCACATGGAGCGTCATCCGGTCGTCGGCCATCTCGCCTTCGACCACCAGCCGGGCCTTTGCCGCCTCGGGGTGGCGGCGCAGCACTTCGGCGACCTGGGCTGCATGGACGAACATGCCGCGGACCTTGGTCGTCTGGTCGGCTCGGCCCATCCAACCCCTGATGCGGGTCTGGGTGCGGCCGGTCGGGCAGGGCCCCGGCAACACCGCGCTCAGGTCGCCGGTGCCGAAGCGGATCAACGGGTAATCGAGGTCGAAGGTCGTGACCACCACCTCGCCGACCTCGCCGTCGGCGACCGGGTCGCCGGTGCCCGGACGGACGATCTCGACGATCACCTCCTCATCGAGCACCAACCCCTCGCGCGCCTCCGTCTCGTAGGCGATCAGACCGAGATCGGCGGTGGCGTAGCACTGGTAGGCGGTGACGCCGCGCTCCTGCAGCCAGTCGCGTAGCGACGGCGGAAACGCCTCGCCGCTCACCAGCGCCCTGGTGAGCGAGGGCAGGGCGATGTGCTGCTCGGCGGCGCGGTCGAGGGCATTCTTCAGAAAGCTCGGCGTGCCGCAATAAGCGTGGGGCCGCAGATCGGCCATCGCCTGCAACTGAAGATCGGTGTTGCCGACGCCGCCGGGGAAGACGGTGCAGCCGAGGGCCAGGGCCGCCTCTTCCATCATCGCGCCGGCGGGGGTCAGGTGGTAGCTGAAGCTGTTGTGGACGAGGTCACCCGCGCGAAATCCGGCGGCATGGAGGGCGCGTGACAGCCGCCAGGTGTCGCCATCCCCAAAACCTTGCGGCTCGTAGATCGGGCCGGGGGATTGAAACACGCGCTTGGCAGCTCGCGGCAGCTTCAAGCCGCGCCAGCCGGCGGACGAGAGGCCGGCGAAGGGATCGAACGTTCGGTGGCTGTCGTCGTCGCTGTCAGTGCCGTTGTCGTTGCCTCCGCCTCCTCCTTCGCCGCCGCCGATCCGCTGCGCCTGTTGCAGCTCGAGCAGCTCGTGCTTGCGCAGGACGGGCAGCCGTGCCAGCGCCGCAAGGCTCGTCACCCCTGCCGCGTCGACCCCCGCCAGGCGCCGCGCCTGGGCCGGGCTCGTGGCTTTCGCATGGGCGATCTGCGCCGGCAGTGCTTTGAGCAAAGCGGCTTGCCGTTCTTCGGGATCGCGCCGTTCCTGGGCGTCGAATCGCGCAGCAGCGGGGGTCGTGACTCCAGCGTGGTTTGGTGGCATGGTTGAGACCCTTCCTTCGACAGGCTCAGGACAATCGGAAAGACAGGCTCTGGGCCATGCTCACGTCAGCCAGCGCTTGCGCCGCTTGTAGCTCTTGACGTCGCGAAAGCTCTTGCGACCGGCACCGCCGGTGCCGAGGTAGAACTCCTTCACATCCTCGTTCGCCCGCAAGGCCGCGGCCGGGCCGTCCATCACCACCCGGCCGCTTTCCAGGATGTAGCCGAAGTCGGCATGGAGCAGCGCCATGTGGGTGTTCTGCTCGGCGAGCAGAAAGGTCACGCCCTCGCGGGTGTTCAGATCCTTGACGATCGCGAACACCTCGTCGACGATCTGCGGCGCCAGGCCCATCGACGGCTCGTCGAGCAGCACCATCCGCGGGTTGGCCATCAGCGCCCGGCCGATGGCGCACATCTGCTGCTCGCCGCCGGAGGTATAGGCCGCTTGCGTGCCGCGGCGGGTTTTGAGCCGTGGAAAGTAGCGGTAGACCTTGTCGAGCGTGGCCTCGATCGCCGCCCGGCCGTCGCGTCGGGTGTAGGCGCCGGTCATCAGGTTTTCTTCGATCGTCAGGTGGGCGAAGCAGTGGCGGCCCTCCATCACCTGGATCACGCCCCGATCGACCAGGCTCGCCGGCGTCAGGTTCTCGATGCGCTCGCCGCGCAGCGCGATCGAGCCCTTGGTGACGGCGCCGCGCTCGGCCTGCAGCAGGTTCGACACGGCCCGCAGGGTGGTCGTCTTGCCGGCACCGTTGGCGCCGAGCAGGGCGACGATCGAGCTTTCGGGCACCTGCAGCGACACGCCCTTCAACACGAGGATGACGTGGTTGTAGATCACCTCGATGCCGTTGACGTCGAGTAGCGGGGCGGTCGACACAGCCATCAGCAGCTGCGCGGCTTGATGTTCTTGTCCGCGGCGTATTTTGCCGAGAACTCCTTCACCAGCGGGTCGATCATCGATCGGTCGGCTTGGTACCAGTCGGCGCCGATGTTCCACTTGGCGCCGTCCCACTGGACGATGCGCGCCCAGTCGGTGCCCATGTGGTTGGCGCACGAGGTCTTGACCGGCCGCATGATCT
>CAXTDH010000046.1:0-11875 GCA_964242405.1 uncultured Rhizobacter sp.
GAGCGCGACGTTCAGGCATTCCTGTACCACCTGAAAACTGATACACGCCGTGCCGTCGACCAAGCCTTCTCGAACGACCCGCTCGGCGATGGCGTGCTTTCGAGCATCGGTCGTGTCGAGGTGATAAATGAAGACGTTCGTGTCGATGAACCGCTCAGCGCTCATTCATCTCGTCACGCGTGAACTGGCTGCCGACCTCTAGACGACCTCGCAGCGTGCTCATCGCCTGCTCGTAACGTGCCAGGCGCTGATGCGTCTGCCCGTATTCGGCCAGCCAGCGCCGGAACTGTTCGTTCAAGGTCGTCTGCTCCAAACGAGCGCGCGCTCTGGCTGCTTCGATCGATGCCTCGTCGGCACTCAAGGTGATGTTCCGCATGCAACAAGTGTACACTGCCGTAGTGCACTGGTGAGCGAGTGGAATGGAGCTTCCTCACATCAACACGATGTCGTATTGCTCCGGCGACCCGAGCACTTCCGCCTGCAGCGAGATCGGCTTGCCGATGAAGTCCGACAGCCCCGCCAGGTGCTGGTTCTCCTCGTCGAGCAGCATCTCGACCACCGAGGCCGCCGCGATCACACGGAATTCCTTGGGATCGAACTGCCGCGCCTCGCGCAGGATCTCGCGAAGGATGTCGTAGCAGACGCTGCGCGGCGTCTTCACCTGGCCGCGGCCGGCACACGTCGGGCAGACTTCGCACAGCATGTGGGCGAGCGACTCGCGGGTGCGCTTTCGCGTCATCTCGACCAGGCCGAGACCGGTGAAACCGCTGACCGTCGTCTTGGTGCGGTCGCGGGCCAGTTGTTTGCGCAATTCGGCGAGTACGGCGGCTTGATGGTCGTCGCGCGACATGTCGATGAAGTCGATGATGACGATGCCGCCCAGATTGCGCAGGCGCAATTGCCGGGCGATCGCCTGGCCGGCCTCGAGGTTGGTCTTGAAGATGGTGTCGTCGAAACTGCGTGCGCCGACGAAGCCGCCGGTATTGACGTCGACCGTCGTCAGCGCCTCGGTCTGGTCGATGACGAGGTAGCCGCCCGATTTCAGATCGACCCGGCGGGTCAGCGCCCGGGCGATCTCGTCGTCGATGTTGTAGAGATCGAAGATCGGCCGCTCGCCCTGGTAGTGCTCGAGCTTGGTGACGGCGCCGGGCGTGAACGCCAGGCCGAACCGGCGCAGCTGCTCGAACTTCAGTTTCGAATCGATCCGGATGGCCTGGGTTTGGTCGTCGGCCAAGTCACGCAGCACCCGCTCGAGCAGGCTGAGGTCCTGGTGCAGCAGGCTTCCGGGCGGCGACTTGAAACTTTTCTCGCGCACCGCCGCCCAGGTCTTGCGCAGGTAACGGATGTCGTCGGCGAGCTGGGCGTCGCTGGCTTCCTCGGCGTTGGTGCGCAGGATGAAGCCACCGGCCGGCCCGGCGCCCTCCGGCAGCTTGACGAGCGCGTTCATGCGCGAGCGCAACTGCTCGCGCAATTCGTGCGAGCCGATTTTCTGCGAGATGCCGATGTGATCGTCTTGCGGCAAGTAAACGAGCAGCCGGCCGGCGATGCTGATCTGGGTCGTCAACCGGGCGCCCTTGGTGCCGATCGGGTCCTTGATGACCTGCACCGTCATCGCCTGGCCTTCGAAGACGAGCCGTTCGATCGGCGTCGGCGACGCAGCGGCCGGGCTGCCGGCCGGCTCGCCACGGCCACCCGCTGGCGAAGCCGCGACTCGTGGCCCGGCACCGGCGGCGGCGCTGCGCGGCGTCACGCCGTTGATCTGGACATCGGCGACGTGAAGAAAAGCGGCGCGTTCGAGGCCGATGTCGATGAAGGCGGACTGCATGCCGGGCAGCACCCGCACGACGCGACCGGTGTAGATGTTGCCGACGAGGCCGCGCTCGAGGGTGCGCTCGAGGTGGAGCTCCTGGACCGCACCGTTCTCGACGATGGCGACACGGGTTTCCTGCGGTGCCCAATTGATCAGAATGTCTTGCATGGATGGGCCAGCGGCTTCGGCCGACTACACCGCCAGGCCGCCGATGCCCACGCGTTTCAGCAGCCGCGCAGTCTCGAAAAGGGGCAAACCCATGATACCGGAGTAGCTGCCCTCGATGCGCTCGATCCAGGCCGCGAAGGCGCCTTGCACTGCATAGGCGCCGGCCTTGCCGAAGGGCTCGCCCGTGGCAACGTAGGCGGCGATCACGTCGTCGGGAATGGTCGCGAAGCAGACCCGGGAGGTGCTGACCTCGAGCCACTGCCGGCCGGCGAAGGCGAGCGCGACGGCTGTCGTCACGCTATGGGTGCGACCGGACAGCAGGTGCAGGCTGCGCATGGCGTCGGCGGCGTCGAGCGGCTTGCCGATGATCCGTCGGCCGAGTGCGACCGTCGTGTCGGCGCTGAGAACAGGCGCCGGCTCGCCGCCGCGGCGCTCGAGGCGAGCAACCGCCGCGTCGAGCTTGGCGAGGGTCACCCGCTCGACGTAGGCACTGGGCGATTCGCCGCTGCGCTCGGCCTCCAGCGCCTCGGCATCCTCGCCCGCAGTCGGCATCAGCAGCCGGTAGCGGACGCCGATCTGTTCGAGCAGCTGACGGCGCCTGGGGCTCTGGGACGCGAGGTAGATGAAGGGCGGCGGCTCGGCCATCATTCCCGGTGGTACGGATGGTTCACCGTCACGGTCCACGCTCGGTAGAGCGCTTCGGCGAGCAGCACCCGGACGACGGCATGCGGCAGCGTCAGGTCCGACAGCCGCAGACGTTCGTCGGCGGTTGCCTTCAAGCCGGGCGCCAGGCCGTCCGGGCCGCCGATCAGCAGCGCCACGTCGCGGCCGTCATGCAGCCACGTCTCCAGCCTCGTGGCGAGCTGCAGCGTCGTCAAACGGTCGCCTTGCTCGTCGAGCACGACCCGTCGGACACCGCGCGGCATGGCCGCCTCGAGCCGGAGAGCCTCTGCGGCCATCAGCTGATCGGCACTCCGACTGCTGGTGCGCGGCTCGGCCTTGACGGCTTTCAGCTCGAGGCGCATTTCCGGCGGGAAGCGCTTGGCGAACTCCGCATAGGCCGCTTCGGCCCAGGCAGGCTGACGCTGGCCGACCGCGACCAGCCACAGCTTCATGCACCGGTCGTCGACTTCTTCGCGGCGGCCCGACGTGCCGCGGTGGCGGCGCCGAAGGTTCGGCCGACGGCCTTCTTGGCAGGAGCGCCGGTCTTGATCGCCGACTTCTTGGCCGGCGGCTTCTTCAGGCCGACGACCCGGGTGACCAGGCGCTGCGGCGCCGCCTTCTTCGCGGCTGCCTTCTTGATGGGTGCGCCCGGCATGGCCACCGCCTTGCGGGCCGGCAGCTTCTTCGCCGACGCCTTCTCGGCGAGTGCGTCGGCGCCGGGAGCGCCGGCGCTGGCAGCTCCCCGCTTGCGTACGACGGCGCGCGCCGCGCCCGTGTTCGCCACGCCGGTCTTGTTGGCGCCGGCTCTTGCCGCCCCGGTCTCGATCACGCCGCTCTTCTTGGCGGCGCCCGCCCGGGCGCCCGGCTTGGCCGTCGGCCCGCGGGTCCAGGCTTCGGCGCTGGGCGGCGGCGAACCGGTCTTCACCGGCGCCGCTCGTCCGGCACGGCTCCGGCGCACCACCTTGGGCTTCGCGGCCTCCTCACCCGCGTCACCCGCGTCACCTTCGTCACCCTCGTCACCTGCGTCGTCATCGGCCGACATGGCCGCCTTGACGAGCTCGGGCACACCCGACTCGATCTTCATCCGCACCGGCTTGTCACCCCAGATCTCCTCGAGGCGGTAGAAGTCGCGGATCGTCGGCTGCATCACATGGACGACGGCAGCGCCGCAATCGACGATGATCCATTCGCCATTGCTCTCGCCCTCGGTGCGCGGCACCGGAAAGCCCGCCCCCTTGACTGCTTCGCGAACGCTGGAGGCCAGCGATTTCGTCTGCCGGTTGCTGGTGCCCGAGGCGATGATCACCCGCTCGAACAGGGACGACAGATGTTCCGTGTTGAAGACGAGGATGTGCTGGCCCTTGACGTCTTCCAGGCCATCGACGATGACGCGCTGCAGTTTTCGAATGTCCATTCAGCTCCTGGCGGGGGGTGGCCCCTGTGGCGGTGTTCGGTAGAGGTGGTGAAGCTCAATATAGCGTGCGACCGGCGGCGGCACCAGATCGGCGATGTCGCGGCCCGCGCCGATCCGTTCCCGGACCTCGGTCGACGACAGCGGCATCGGCGGCAGGGCCAGCCTTGCCTGTGGCAGCCGCGCGACCTCGGGATCCGCTGTGCGAAGCACGCCCGGCCGACCGGCGACGGCGAGCGTCACCCGGGTCGACAACTCGCGCCAGCCGAACCAGGAATGGAAGCCGGCGTACTGGTCCTCGCCCAGCAGCAGGAACCAGTCGGCGGCCGCCGGCTCCTCGGCCTGCAGCAACCGCACGGTGTCGACGGTGTAGCTCGGCCCGGCGCGTCGCAGTTCGCTCGTCGACAAACAGAACCGCGGCTCGCCGGCGATGGCGAGCCGCACCATCGCTTCGCGATCGGCGGCCGGTGCGAGGCGACGCGCCTTTTGCCACGGCTGGCCGACCGGCAGCCAGATCAGCTCGTCGAGCGCCAGGTCATCCACGGCGAGCCGGGCCAGCGCCAGATGAGCGTTGTGGACCGGGTCGAAGCTGCCGCCGAAGATGCCGATGCGGCGCCGGCGGGGGTCGTCGTCCGGGCTCGAGCCCGCATCCGCCGAAGTCGCGGTCAAGCGCCGTCCCGGGCGGCCCAATCGCGGGGCCGGAGGAAGTCGGTGTAGAGCCGCGCCTCCGGCGTTCCGGGCTCGGGCCGCCAGTCGTAGCGCCATTTCACGACCGGCGGCATCGACATCAGGATGCTCTCGGTGCGCCCACCCGACTGCAGGCCGAACAGCGTGCCGCGGTCGAAGACGAGGTTGAACTCGACGTAGCGGCCGCGTCGATAGGCCTGGAAATCGCGCTCGCGCTCGCCGAAGGGCTGAGCGCGACGGCGTTGCAGGATCGGCAGATAGGCCGGCAGGAACGATTCGCCGACCGCGCGCAGCATCTCGAAGCTGCGCTCGAAGCCGAACTCCGAGAAGTCGTCGAAGAAGACGCCGCCGATGCCGCGCGGCTCGTTGCGGTGCTTGAGGAAGAAGTAATCGTCGCACCAGCGCTTGAAGCGGGGGTACTTGTCGTCGCCGAACGGGGCCAGGGCGCCCTGCAGCACGCGGTGGAAGTGCGCGGCGTCGTCTTCGAAGCCGTAGTAGGGCGTCAGGTCCATGCCGCCGCCGAACCAGGTGACCGTTTCGCCCGAGGCCGGCGTCGCCGCCAGCATGCGGACGTTCATGTGCACGGTCGGCACGAACGGGTTGGTCGGGTGGAAGCCGAGCGAGACGCCCATCGCCTCGAACGGCGCGCCGGCGAGTTCCGGCCGGTGCTGCGTGGCCGACGCCGGCAGCACCTTGCCGCGGACGTGCGAGAAGCTGCAGCCGGCGCGTTCGAGCAGCACGGCGCCTTCGATCAGGCGGGAACGGCCTTCGCCCTGCAAGGCGGTCGTGGCGCCTTCGACGGGCGCCGGGCGCTCCCAGCGGTCGCTGCCGAACGCCTGGCCGCCTTCGGCTTCCATCGCCGCGACGATGCGGCCCTGCAGGCCGAGGAGCCACTCGCGGACCAGCGTGGTGGTTGAGGGGCCCTGGCTGCCGTGGTCGCCATGGGCCGCGTGGTTGCCGATGGGACCGCTCAACGCTTGATCGCCCGATGGCCGATGTCGCGCCGGTACTGGGCGCCGTCGAAGTGGACGCCGCGCAGCACGTCGTAAGCCCGCTGCTGGGCGAGCTTGGTGGAGTCGCCGAGGGCGGTGACACAAAGCACTCGACCGCCGGTCACGACGATGGCTTGGTCGCCGCCGCTCACCGCGCTCTCGGCACTGTCCGCCAAGGCCGTCCCGGCCTGGAAGACGATCGCATCCAGCTGCTCGACCGGAATGCCGTGCACCCTGTCACCCCTGCGCGGCGCCAGCGGATAGCCGTGGGCCGCCATGACAACGCCCAGCGCCACCCGGCGGTCCCACTTCAGCTCGACTTGGTCGAGCGTGCCGGCGGTGCCGTGCATCAGCACCTCGAACAGGTCGCTTTTGAGCCGCATCAACACGACCTGCGCCTCCGGGTCACCGAGCCGGCAGTTGAACTCGACCGTGCGCGGCCGGCCCTTGGCATCGATCATCAGCCCGGCGTAGAGGAAACCGGTGTACAGGTGGCCATCCTTGGCCATGCCGTGGATGGTCGGCAGGATGATCTCCTGCATCACCTTCGCATGGATGTTGGGCGTGACGACGGGCGCTGGCGAATAGGCGCCCATGCCACCGGTGTTCGGGCCCTGGTCGTCGTCCTGAAGGCGCTTGTGATCCTGGCTGGTCGCGAGCGAAATCACGTTCTTGCCGTCGCAGAGGACGATGAAGCTCGCCTCCTCGCCCTCGAGGAACTCTTCGATCACGACCCGTGGCGCGTCGTTGTGGACGACGCCGAGCGGGTTGGCAGCGCCCGCCTCCAGCATCCAGTCGATCGCCTGGTGCGCCTCCTCGGCGCTCGTCGCCACGACCACGCCCTTGCCGGCCGCCAGCCCGTCGGCCTTGACGACGACCGGCGCGCCGTTGCTCGCCGCGATCGCCGCCACGACATGAGCGTGGGCTGCCGCGGGATCCGTGAAGGTGGCGTAGGCCGCAGTCGGAATCTTGTACCGCGCCATGAAGTCCTTGGCGAAGGCCTTGGAACTCTCGAGTTCGGCCGCGGCCTTCGACGGGCCGAAGATGCGCAACCCACGGGCCCGGAACAGGTCGACGATGCCGCCGGCCAGCGGCGCTTCGGGGCCGACCACCGTCAGGGCGATCTTCTCGCTGCGGGCGAAATCGGCAAGCGCTTCGTGATCGACGAGGGCGATGTTGTGCAGCTTCGGGTCGACGGCCGTGCCGCCGTTGCCGGGCGCCACGAACACCTTCTGCACCCGCGGCGACTGCGACAGCTTCCAGGCGAGCGCATGCTCCCGGCCGCCGCTGCCGATCACCAGAACCTTCATGCGGCGGCCATTTCGGCGTTGTGATAAAGCTCCTGGACGTCGTCGAGATCTTCGATGGCGTCGAGCAGCTTCTGCATGCGCAGCGCGTCCTCGCCGGCGAGCGGTACGGTGTTCTCGGCCCGCATCGTCACCTCGGCGATCTCCGGCTTCAAGCTGGCCGCTTCGAGCGCCGCCTTGACGCTCTCGAACTCGGGTGGCGCGCACAGCACCTCGACGGCGCCGTCGTCGTCCGTCACCACGTCGTCGGCACCCGCCTCCAGCGCCGCCTCCATCACCTTGTCTTCACTGGTTCCGGGGGCGAACACCAGCTGCCCGACGTGCTTGAACTGGAAGGCGACCGAGCCCTCGGTGCCCATGTTGCCGCCGTACTTGCTGAACGCATGGCGAATTTCGGCGACGGTGCGGACGCGGTTGTCGGTCATGCAGTCGACGATGATCGCCACGCCGCCGATGCCGTAGCCCTCGTAGCGGATCTCTTCGTAGTTGACGCCTTCCAGGTTGCCGGTCGCCTTGTCGATGTTCTTCTTGACGGTATCGGCCGGCATGTTGACCGCCTTCGCCTTCTCGACCGCCAGCCGCAGCCGCGGGTTCATCGACAGATCACCCCCGCCCTGGCGCGCCGCGACGGTGATCTCGCGGATGACGCGCGTCCAGACCTTGCCGCGCTTCTCGTCCTGGCGGCCCTTGCGGTGCTGGATGTTGGCCCATTTCGAATGACCGGCCATGAGGCTCCTCGGGGGCTGCGGCCAGCGTAGCGAGCCGGCCGGCGATGATCGGGTTGGATAGACTGGCAGTTTACTGAAGGTTACGCCGCGCACCGGACTCCCCGCACCGGATCCCACCTTCCGCCACGCCCACCCCCTTGAGACGAACACCGATGGCCGAGCCGATCCTGATTGCCCAGCGGGCCGTCGCACCTGATTCGCTGGTCGAGTGCCTGCTGCTGCCGGCGATGGCCAACCGCCACGGCCTGATCACCGGCGCCACCGGCACCGGCAAGACGGTCAGCCTGCAGACGCTCGCCGAGAACTTCAGCCGGCGCGGCGTGCCGGTCTTCATGGCCGATGTCAAGGGCGACCTGACGGGCATCAGCCAGACGGGCAGCATCGGCGCCAAGCTGGCGGCGACCCTGGCCGGCCGCGGCATCGAGGCGCCGGCGCCGTTCGCCTGCCCCGCGATGCTCTGGGACGTGCTGGCGACGGCGCAGGCCGCGCAGGGCCATCCGGTCAGGGCGACCATCAGCGACATGGGCCCGTTGCTGCTTGCCAGGATGCTGGGGCTGAACGACACCCAGCAGGGCGTGCTGCAGCTCGTCTTCCGGATCGCCGACGACCACGGCCTGCTGCTGCTCGACCGGAAGGACCTGCGGGCGATGCTGCAGTACGTCGGCGACAACGGCAGCCGCTGCACGACCGAGTACTGCAACGTCAGCGCAGCGAGCATCGGCGCCATCCAGCGCGGCCTGCTCGAGATCGACAGCCAGGGTGGCGACCGCTTCTTCGGCGAGCCGATGCTCGACATCGCCGACCTGCTGCAGACGATCGACGGCCGGGGTGTCGTCAACATCCTCGCCGCCGATCAGCTGCTGACCCGTCCGCGGCTCTACGCCACCTTTTTGCTCTGGTTGTTGAGCGAGCTGTTCGAGCGCCTGCCCGAGGTGGGTGACCTCGAGCAGCCGAAGCTCGTCTTCTTCTTCGACGAGGCGCACCTGCTGTTCGCCGACGCACCGGCCGCGCTGATCCAGCGGATCGAGCTCGTCGTGCGCCTGGTGCGCAGCAAGGGCGTCGGCGTCTGGTTCGTGACGCAGAACCCGGCCGATGTGCCCGACACGGTGTTGGCGCAGCTCGGCAACCGCATCCAGCATGCGCTGCGGGCGTTCACGCCGCGCGACCAGAAGGCGGTCAGGGCGGCGGCGAGCACGATGCGGCCGAACCCGGGGCTCGACATCGAAGCGGCGATCACCGAGCTGGCGGTCGGCGAGGCGCTGGTGAGCCTGCTCGACGAGCGCGGCACGCCGTCACCCACCGAGCGGGTGTTCGTGCTACCGCCGGGGAGCCGGATCGGGCCGATCTCGGCTGGCGAGCGGCAGGCGCTGATCGCGGGCTCGCTCGTGGCGGGTGTGTACGAGCGGGCGGTAGACCGGGAGTCGGCTTACGAGAAGTTGAAGGGTCGGGCGGCGGCCTCGGGCGATACCGGCAGCGGCGCAGCGGCCGGGCAACGCGCCGGAGCGGGCGTCGGGTCGGCAGCGGGAGCGGGGACGGGCGTCGGGTCCACGGTGGAATCGGGCGACCGATCGGCGGGGCCGGGCACGACAAGCGCCAATTCGATGCCGACCCGCCTGCCGCCGATCGGCACCGCCTCGCTGCCGGGCGGCCCATCGGCCGAAGGCAACGCCGGCGGCGGCCTGCTCGGCGGCTTGAAGGACGTGCTGTTCGGCACCACCGGCCCCCGTGGCGGTCGCCATGAGGGCATCGCCGAATCGGCCGCCCGCTCGGCGATGCGGTCGATCGGCTCGAGTGTGGGGCGAGAGATCGTGCGCGGGGTGTTGGGGAGTTTGTTGGGCGGGAAGCGGTAGGAAATATCAAGTCGGCACTTCATCCCAAAGCGCGTCGGCGGGCACATCGAGCCGCACGCTTGCCAATGTAAGCGCCTGGCCGGGTTCCACCGGGTGCAACACCCACAAACCATCGCCCCCCAATCGGTAGAGATCGCATCGGCGCGTGTGCGGGTCGATCAGCAGGTACTCGCGCAACGAGGCCAGGCGCCGATAGTCGGCGAACTTCGCGCCCCGATCGTAGGCGGCGGTGGCCGGCGATAACACCTCCGCCACCAGCACCGGCTCGCGCTTGACCAGCCGGTCGGCGGCGTCCGCTTCGCTGCAGGTGACCATCACGTCGGGGTAGAAGAAGCAGTCGGCCGCCTCGACGCGCAATTTGACGTCGACCATGAAGGTGCGGCAAGGCGTGCCGCGCAGGTGCGCGCGCAAGGCCATCGCGAGGTTGAGCGCCACGGTCGCGTTTCGGTCCTCCCCGCCTGCCATGGCGAACACCTCGCCACGCACGAACTCGTGGCGCAGCGGCGCCTGCGCCTCCCACAGCAGAAAGTCCGGGGCGGTCATTCGCAGTTCGACGATGGCGTGTCCCATGGCGGCGTCTCTCAGTTGCGGGCGTTGGCGAAGTTAGGGGGGCGGGACGGTCGCGGGGCGCTTTATAAAGGGTCTGCAACGGGGCTGTAGAACTGGCGCTGGTGCCGACTCCTGACAAAAGCCGTGAGCAACCCGTCTCACTCCCAAGAGCCTGCAACGGCGACGGTGCGCTTCGCTTGCCCGATGAACCCGATCGCGACTGCAGGCTGCCAGTCACCTACAAAACATGAGGCCCATGGACAAGTATGCCTTCATGCAAGCCTGCCGCGGCGGCGCGGCGAAGATGGACGCGGCGCTGCGCGCCATCTACCGAGACTACCGGCAAGTGCTCGTCTACGAAGGTTATCGTGCGCTCGGCGACGCCGAGCTCGCCGGCGATCTGCTGCAAGACACGTTGATCAAGGCCTGGCTCGCCTGCACGTCGTTCCGCGGAGAGTCGGAGATCTTTCCCTGGCTCAAGACCATCTTTCGCCGCAACCTGGTCGACCTGCTGCGGCGCCGTCACCCCGAGCAGCCGCTCCCGCGTGGCGACGAGCTCGACGCCGAAGTCGAAGAAACGCTTTCGTCGTGGCGCGGCATGGTCGACCCGACACCCGAACAGGCGCTGATGGCGCAGCAATCCGAGGCCTGTTTCCGCGCCTGCCGTGAGCGCTTCTCGGCCGACCATCCACTCGCCGCGACAGTGATCGGCTGGGTGGTTGACGACGGCCTCCAAAACGACGAGATTGCCGCCTTGTTGCAACGCTCGCCGGGCGCCACCCGTGAGTACCTTTCCCAGTGCCGGAAGAAGGCACGCATCTACTACGCCGACTGGTATGCGCTGACACTTGGCGCCGCCCGAGGCGCCAAGGTCCGATCAGATGCGCAAGTCGCAACCCGCTTCTGACACCGACGCCTGGCTGGACGCACTCGCCGGCCGCCGCAACATCGCGGCCGACGACGAAGATTCAGCGGGCGTTGCCGAAGGTCGGTTGCTGCGCGTAGCACTGCGCCGTTGGCCGGTGGCGCCACCCGCGCCCGACGCCGATGCCGACCGCCAGCAGCTGGCGGCGTTGCTGGCCGCGGCTCACGCCCACGATCGCCTCGCACCGAGCCGGGGCTGCCCGGCGTGTCAGGCACTCGCGCGCTGGTTGTCGTGGCGGCGGCTGGCCGGTGCAACGGCGCTCGTTGCGGCCGGGTGGATGACGGTCGTGTTGATGCCGTCGCTGACATCGATGACGCCGGTGCCGGCGCCAGGGGCCGCCGATGCCTTGCGTGGCGCCGGCACCGAAGGGGTGCAGCGGCTCCGGGCGGCCGACCCCCGGGCACTGCGCGATCGCATCGCCGACGAGTTGGCGCAGGCCGGCATCGAGTCCACCCGCTACGAGCGCCTGGGCCGCTACGGGCTCGATGCCGAGCTGCCGTCGGTTCGCTCGGCCGAATCGATCCGCCTGCTCAACCGGCACGGCATCAAGGTGCCGGCGAGCGGCGGGCTGGCGATCGAGATCGAAGCCGGACCATGAAAGTCGCGGCGGGGCGTCGGCTGGCGCGGGCGATGTCCGGCGTTGCCATCGTCGGCGTCGTAGCCATCCTTACCGCGAGCGCCGGTGTCGCGGTCGCTGCGCCGGGTTCACCGGCTCCGCTTGCCGCTGCGACCACCGCGACCGCCGCGACCGCCGCGACCGCCGATACCGTCAGTTCCTCCAGTTC
>CAXTDH010000047.1:0-11489 GCA_964242405.1 uncultured Rhizobacter sp.
CGGGGGGCTTCCTGCCGCCGCACCACTACGACCAGGTGTTCACGGCCCACGGCGTGATCATGATCTTCTTCGTCGCCATGCCGCTCGTGGTCGGCCTGATGAACTTCGTGGTGCCGCTGCAGATCGGCGCCCGTGACGTCGCCTTCCCGTTCCTCAACAACTTCAGCTTCTGGATGACCGCCATGGGCGCCGGGCTGACGATGGCGTCGCTCTTCGTCGGCGAATTCGCCCGCACCGGTTGGCTGGCCTATCCGCCGCTCTCGAACATCATCGCGAGCCCCGATGTGGGGGTGGATTACTACATCTGGTCGTTGCAGGTGGCGGGGGTGGGCACGCTGCTCTCGGGCGTCAACCTGATCGCGACCATCGTCAAGATGCGTGCGCCGGGCATGACGCTGATGAAGATGCCGATCTTCACCTGGACGGCGCTCTGCAGCAATGTGCTGATCGTCGCCGCCTTCCCGGTGCTGACGGCGGCGCTCGCGATGCTGTCGCTCGACCGTTACGTCGGCACCAACTTCTTCACCAACGATCTCGGCGGCAACGCCATGATGTACGTCAACCTGATCTGGATCTGGGGCCATCCGGAGGTCTACATCCTGATCCTGCCGGCGTTCGGCATCTTCTCCGAAGTCACTTCCACCTTTTGCGGCAAGAAGCTGTTCGGCTATGCGTCGATGGTGTATGCGACGGTCGTGATCACGATCCTGTCGTACCTCGTCTGGCTGCACCACTTCTTCACGATGGGGTCGGGGGCGAGCGTCAACTCCTTCTTCGGCATCACGACGATGATCATCTCGATCCCGACCGGCGCCAAGATCTTCAACTGGCTGTTCACCATGTACCGCGGCCGCATCCGCTTCGAGTTGCCGATGATGTGGACGATCAGCTTCATGATCACCTTCGTCATCGGCGGCATGACGGGTGTGCTGCTGGCGGTGCCGCCGGCCGACTTCGTGCTGCACAACAGCCTGTTCCTGGTCGCCCACTTCCACAACGTCATCATCGGCGGGGTGCTTTTTGGCCTGTTCGCGGGCATTCACTTCTGGTTCCCGAAGGCGTTCGGCTACGTCCTCGACCCGTTCTGGGGCAAGCTGTCTTTCTGGTTCTGGACGATCGGTTTCTACGTCGCCTTCATGCCGGTCTACGTGCTCGGCCTGATGGGCGTGACCCGGCGCCTGAGCCACATCGAGGATCCTTCGTTGCAGATCTGGTTCCAGATCGCCGCCTTCGGCGCGGTGCTGATCGCCTGCGGCATCGCCTGCTTCCTGATCCAGCTGGTGGTGAGCTTCCGGCGCCGGGCCGCGCTGCGCGACCTGACCGGCGACCCGTGGAACGGCCGCACGCTGGAGTGGTCGACCTCGTCGCCGCCGCCGGACTACAACTTCGCCTTCACCCCGGTGATCCACGACACCGATGCCTGGTACGACATGAAGGCCCGCAACTTCGAACGGCCGGTCGGCGGCTTCAGGCCGATCCACATGCCGGCCAACACCGGCGCCGGCTTCATCATCGCGGCGTTCAGCGCGCTGTTCGGCTTCGCGATGATCTGGCACATGTGGCTGGTCGGCATCGCCGCCTTCGCCGCGATGATGGCCTCCATCATCATCCACACCTTCAACTACAAGCGCGACTTCTACATCCCGGCCGACGAGGTCGATCGCACCGAGACGAGCCGCAACCAGATGCTGATGGCGACCGCCCATGTCTGACCTGACCGGCTCGGCACCCTCGTCCGTCGCCCCCGGCCCGGGCGGCGGCGACGCCCGCTCGCGCTTCTTCGCCACCGAGGAAGGCCACGTCGCCAACGGAACGCTGCTCGGCTTCTGGCTCTACCTGATGAGCGACTGCCTGGTCTTCGCCTGCCTGTTCGCGGCGTACGGCGTGCTGGGCCGAAGCTATGCCGCAGGGCCTTCCGGCGCCGACCTGTTCGACCTGCCGCTGGTGGCGATCAACACCTCGCTGCTGCTGCTGTCGTCGATCACCTACGGCTTCGCCATGCTCGAGATGCAGCGCAACCGGGTCGGCTCGGTGCTGCTCTGGCTGGCGGTCACCGGGCTGCTCGGCGCGGGCTTCATCAGCCTGGAGCTCTACGAGTTCACGCACCTGATACACGAGGGCAACGGGCCGCAGCGCAGCGCCTTCCTGTCGGCGTTCTTCACCCTCGTCGGCACCCACGGCCTGCACGTCACCTTCGGCATCGTCTGGCTGGTGACGCTGATGGCGCAGGTGGCGCAAAAGGGGTTGATCCCGGAGAACAAGCGCCGGCTGATGTGCCTGTCGATGTTCTGGCACTTCCTGGATGTCGTCTGGATCGGCGTCTTCACCTTCGTCTACCTGATGGGAGTGCTGAAATGAGCGCAACCCCCGGCCAAGGCCACGACCACCGTCAAGCCCAGCAAGACCTGGAAGACGATCACCATGACGACCACGACGACGCCAGCCACGGCACGCTGCGCGGCTACCTGACCGGCTTCGTCCTGGCGGTGGTGTTGACGGCCATTCCGTTCTGGCTCGTCATGGGCAAGGTGTTCGAGAAGCCGACGACCACCGCCCTGGTGATCCTGGCCATCGCGGCGGTGCAGATCGTGGTTCACATGATCTACTTCCTGCACATGAACACCAAGTCCGAAGGCGGCTGGACGATGCTCGCCCTGCTCTTCACGCTGGTGCTGGTGGTGATCACGCTCAGCGGCTCGCTGTGGGTGATGTACCACCTGAACACGAACATGATGCCGAGCATGGGCGACATGCGCAACATGCCTTGACCGGCCTGCCGTCGGCGCCGCCCGGCCGGCCGGCGGATAGGCACAGGCACAGGCACAGTCACAGGCACAGGCACAGGCACAGCCGCAAGCGCCTGGCCCTGCTGCTGTTGCTGCTGGCCGCGTTCGTCGGTTTCGTCGCGCTCGGTACCTGGCAGGTCGAGCGCCGGGCCTGGAAGCTCGAGCTGATCCGCCGGGTCGATGCCCGAACCCAAGCGCCGGCCGGCGACGCCCCGGGGCGGTCGGCCTGGGCGAGCCTGAGGCCGGAGGATGACGAATACCGGCATGTCCGGGTCACCGGCATCTTCGATCCGGCGGCGTCGACGCTGGTCCAGGCCGTCACCGACTTGGGCCCCGGGTTCTGGGTGTTGACGCCGCTGCGGCGAAGCGACGACGGCAGCACGGTGCTGGTGAACCGCGGCTGGGTCGCCGACGCGGCATCGGTCGGCGAGACGTCGTCCACGGCCGTCGTCGTCACCGTCACCGGCCTGCTGCGCCTGAGCGAACCGGGCGGCGGCTTCCTGCGCCGCAACGATCCGGCTGCCGACCGCTGGTACTCCCGAGACGTGGCGGCGATCGCGTCGACGCACCAGCTGACGGGCCCGGTCGCGCCCTACTTCATCGACGCCGCAGTTGCGCCGGCGAACGGAACGGTGGTCGATCGCTCACAGCCGGTCGGTGGCCTGACGGTCGTCGCCTTCCACAACAGCCACCTGATCTACGCCCTGACCTGGTACGGGCTCGCCGCCGGGGTCGGGTTCGGCGTCTGGCAAGTGCTGCGGTCGGAGCGCCGCTGAGCGACCATGAGCGGCCGCTCGGCGATCGCATCGGGCGGTGTGGAGCGGACGACCCGGTCGCGCCCTTCAGTAACCGACCGCCTGGCCGTCGCGGCGTGAATCGCTGGCGGCGACATAGCCATCCTCCGCGTCGTCCGACAATTTCCAGATGAACTGGCCGCTGCCGTAGTCCATGTAGGCGTCGTCGGTCGCCTCGACTTCATGGCCGAGCGCCACGAGCCCCTGCACGAGGCCGGGCGCCATCGTGCCCTCGAGGTCGACGGCCAGGCGCGTCGCGACCTTCCAGCGCGGCGCGTCGCAGGCGGCTTGCGGCTGCTGGCGGTGAACGAGCATCCGCACCAGCGACTGCAGATGACCCTGCGGCTGCATGTTGCCGCCCATCACGCCGAAACTCATCTGCGGCACCGTCTGGCCGTCCTCCGTTTCACGGGTCAGGAAGCCCGGGATGATGGTATGGAACGGCCGCTTGCCGCCAGCGACGAGGTTCGGGTGCTCGGCATCGAGCGTGAAGCCATGGCCGCGGTTCTGCAGGCTGATGCCGGTGCCCGGAACGACCACGCCGCTGCCGAAGCCCATGTAGTTCGACTGGATGAGGCTCACCATCATGCCGCGCTCGTCGGCGGCGTTCAGGTACACGGTGCCGCCGCCGATCGGCGCGCCGTGCGGGAAATCGATGGCCCGCTTCGGATCGATCAGGCGCGCCCGGTCGGCGAGGTCGCCGACGTCGAGCAGGTGCCCGGCGGTGACCTGCGTCATGTGCCGGTGGTCGGCCACGTAGCGGTAGGTGTCGGAAAAGGCGAGCTTCATCGCCTCGATCTGCAGGTGCTGCGATTCGACGCTGTCGACCGGGAAGCGGCCGATGTCGAGCTGCTCGAGGATGCCGAGCGCCATCAGCGCCGCGATGCCCTGGCCGTTGGGCGGGATCTCGTGGACGACATGGCCGGCGAATCGCCGCTGGATCGGCGTGACCCACTCGGGGCTGTAGTTCGCGAGGTCGGCCAGGCTCATACTGCCGCCGTGGGCTGTCGAGTGGGCAACGAGTTTTTCAGCCAATGCGCCGCGGTAGAAGCTTTCGCCCTTGGTCGCCGCGATATCGCGCAGGCTGCGGCCGGCGTCGGCGAACACGAACCGCTCGCCGGCCACCGGGGCCCGGCCGCGCGGCAGGAAGGCTTCGGCGAAGCCGGGCTGGCCGTTGAGGCCCGGCACCTGCCGCTGCCATTTATCGGCGACGATGCAGGCGACGCCATGGCCGCGCTCAGCCAGTTCGATGGCCGGCTCCAGCAGGTCGGTGAATGGCAGGCGGCCGAAGCGGGCCGAGAGCGCCACCCAGCCCGCCACGGCGCCCGGCGTGGTGACGCTGTCCCAGCCCCGGATCGGTATCTGGCCGCCGTGCCGGCTGCGGAAGTACGCCGGGTTCCAGGCCGCCGGCGCGACACCCGACGAATTGAGGCCGTGCAGCGCCGTGCCGTCCCAGAGAATCGCGAAATTGTCGCTGCCCAGGCCGTTCGAGACCGGCTCGACGATCGTCAGGGCCGCCGCCGCGGCGATTACCGCGTCGACGGCGTTGCCGCCCTTGAGCAGCATCCGCAGCCCTGCCTGGGAGGCGAGTGGCTGCGAGGTGGCGACCACGTTGCGCGCCAGCAAGGGGCTGCGCAGCGTCGGGTAGGGATTGGTCCAATCGAATCGCATGGTCAGGTCCTGCGGCTATCGGGAGTGCTGCACTTTAGCGGTGCGACGGCCGGGCCGGCACGGCGAGCGTTTGAGTCGTCGCCGAATCGGTCGATATAGAGACTCGACCGACCACCGATAACGCCGCCCGCGATTGACCGACACCGACGTGAGCAACGCTTTCCCGCCGCTGACAGCCGCCGACCACCCCCCCACGGTCGCGGCGGAGCACCGTCCGCGGCGATCGACGCCTCCGGCGCCGTCGCCTGATGAGCGCGGCAGTGCCGAGGCGGACGGCGCGGTTCGAGCTCGCGCGCTCGGCCGTTTTCGCACGGCTGCGATCGGCTACGCGGCCGTGTTCGGGATGGCACTCATCCTGGTTGCGGTCGGGTTCCTGCCGCAGCGCGAGGTGTTCATCCTGACCGGCTGGTGCGGTCTCGGCTTGCTGGCCTTCTACGCCCTGATCAGCAGCGGCCGGACACGGCACTTCACCGATCCCGCCTGTGCCTTTGCCCAGGTGCTGCTGGGCATCAGCACCCTCTTGCTCGGCTGCGTGCTGGTTCCGCAGGACCGGGTCGCCGCGGTGCAGCTCTTCTTCCTGATCGTCGCCTACGACTTGACCCGACTGTCCAGGCGACAGGTGGGCATGACCGCCGCGGCGACGATCGCCGGCCTGCTGTCGATTTCGCTCGGCATCTGGTGGATGACGGGCGATGACCGCGGCTTGCGCCACGAACTGGTGTCGCTGACCTTGATGGTCGTCTACGTGCTGCTGCTGGTGATCGTCGGCAAGGGGGTGCGCGAGCGCATCAGTTTGGAGTCGAGTCAGCGTGCCGCGCTTTCCGAAGCACTGGAGCAGCTGCAGATATTGTCCGAGCGGGATGCCTTGACCGGGGCGCCGAACCGTCGTCATGGCGAGGCCCTGCTGGCACGGGAAGGCGTGCGCCACGGCCGTCACGGCACGCCGGTTTCGCTCGGCCTGCTCGACATCGACTTCTTCAAGCGGGTCAACGACAGCCACGGGCACGCCACGGGTGACGCCGTGCTCGTCGCGCTCGTCCGCCTGGCGGGGACCGTGCTGGCGCCCGAAGTGACGATCGCCCGTTGGGGCGGGGAGGAGTTCCTGGTCGTCATGCCGGAGACGCGTTCTGCCGGTGCGGTGGCAGCGATGCAGCGCCTGCGCGACACCATCAGCGCCGCCGACTGGACGGCTTGCGCGCCCGGGCTGCACCTGGACGTTTCGGTCGGCGTCTGCGAGCTCGTGGCCGGGAACTCCATCGAGCAGACCCTGGAGCAGGCCGACGCGGCGTTGTACCGGGCCAAGAACGAAGGGCGCGGCCGTGTCGTCGAGCACCGCCGCTGAGGGCCTGGACGGGTCACCGCGGCGTGGCTTCGGCGCTGCCCGGGCACGACTCGAGCGCCTGTTGATGAGCGACGACCCGACGATCCGGCCAGCGATCGCGAGGGCCTTCATCCTCGGAGCGGTACACCTGCTCTGGGCGCTGCTCTACGTGATTGCGTCGACGTTCGGTGCCATGAGCCACACGAGCATGCAGGTGATGCTGGGCCTGAAGTTCACCGGCATCCTGACGATCTGGATCTGGCTCAGGTCGGGGCGCGCGGCACGCCGCCAGGATGCCAATCTGGTGATGCCGCAGATCCTCTGGACGACGTTTTCCGCGGTCGCCGGCTTCGCGCTCGCGCCCAGCCTCAGGCCGGCGCTGCTGCAGGCGATGTGCATGGTCCAGATCTACGGCTTCTTCGGCCTGAGACCACGGCAGCTGACCATTTCGGGTTGTTCGGCGATCGCGATGCTCGGCGTTGCGCTGGCGCTCGGCGGCATCGGCGTCCTGCCGGAATTCGACATCCGCCACGAGCTGTACCCGGCCCTGCTGACGGTGGGCGTCATGGGCGGGATCATGGCCGTCACCATCCACCACAGCCGCCGCCGCGGCGCCTTGCGCCGGCAGAAGAGCGAACTCGACGCGGCGGTGACGGCGGTCCGTGACCTGGTGGTGCGCGACGCCCTGACCGGGCTCTTCAACCGCCGTCGCATGCAGGAGCTGCTGCACGAAGAACACGCCAGGACGCTGCGAACCGGCAAGCCGTTCGCCGTCGCGCTGCTCGATCTGGACCACTTCAAGCGGATCAACGACACCTGCGGCCACGGCATCGGCGACGAGGTGCTGCGCCGGTTCGCGGCGCTGGCGGCGGTTTCGATGCGGCAGTCCGACACCATTGCACGCTGGGGCGGCGAAGAGTTCCTGGTGCTGATGCCCGAGACGGCTGTTGCCGGTGACGCACTCCGACCGCTGGCCCGGCTGCAGGCGGAACTGGCGAGCCAGGACGCGGGCTCGCCGCTGCACCAGCTGGCCGTCACCTTCTCGGGCGGCATCGCCTTCCACCTCGAGGGCACGGCGCCCGAGCAGGTGGTCGCCGCCGCCGACCGCGCGCTCTACGCAGCGAAGGCCGGTGGCCGCAACCGGTCGATGATCGATCCGCCGTTGCCGGTCGCAGCCTGATCCGGGCGGGGCGTAAGCCAGCGGATCAGGTCGTCGGACTCGAGCGGTCGGGCGAAGAGGTAGCCCTGCCCTTTCTCGCAGCCGAGCTGGCAGACCAGTTCCGCCTGGTCCTGGGTTTCGATGCCCTCGGCCACGGTGCCCATGCGCAGGCTCGCCGCCACCCGCACCGTCGCCTCGATCAACACCCGGTGGTGCAGGCTCTGCACCGCCTGGCTGACGAACGAGCGGTCGATCTTGACGGTGTCGACCGGCAACAGGTGCAGGCTCGCGAGCGATGAGTAGCCGGTGCCGAAATCATCGAGCGCGAGCGTCAGCCCGAGGGCCTTGAGCTCGTGCAGACGGTGCTGCACGGTTTCGTCCTGCGCCGCGAGGCTTTCCGTCACCTCGAGCTGGAGTTGCGCGGGCGGCATGCCGGTCGACTCGAGAATGGCCTGAGCCGTTGCGGCGAACATCGGATCGGCGAGCTGGCCGCGTGACAGGTTGACGGCGAGCTTGCGGGGCGCAATCGCCGCCCCGAGCTGCTGTTGCCAGGCCATGAACTGGCGGCAGGCCGTGGCCAGCACGAACTCGCCGAGCAGGCCGATCAGGCCGCACTCTTCGGCGATGCCGATGAACTCGAGCGGGGGCACGATGCCCCGGGTCGGGTGCCGCCAACGCACCAGCGCCTCGACGCCGGCGCTGCGGTCGACGTGCAGGGCACCGCCCGGCTCTAACACCGCCAGACCGACGACCGGCTGGTAGACGACGAACAGTTCCTGGGCGGAGAGCGCCCGGCGGAGGTCGTTCTCGACCGAACTGCGCCGGGCCGCGCGTTCCTGCATCGCCGGCTCGAAGATCGCATAGCGGGCGCCCCCCGCGCGCTTGGCCTCGATCATCGCGATGCTCGCGTCCTGCAGCACCGAATCGGCGTCCGCCGCCCCACTGATCTGGGCCTGCAGGACGATGCCGATGCTGACGCTGCAGTGCAACTGCTCGGCGCGAATGCTGTACGGTTGACCGAGCACGTCGAGCAGGCGCTGCGTCACCATGTGGACATCCTCGGCCGTACGCAGGTCGTCGAGCACGATGACGAACTCGTCGCCGCCGATTCGCCCGGCCATCTGCTCGCTGCTCGGCAGACCGCTGCTGCGGCTGCGCTGGCGCAGCGTGGACCGGACGCGGTCGGCCATCAGGCCCAGCACTTCATCGCCGGCGGCATGGCCGAGGGCGTCGTTGATCTGCCGGAACCGGTCGCAGTTCATGAACAGGACCGCGAACGCCGGCTCGCCGTGCACCGGCCTGCGGGCCATCGCCTGGTCGATCAGGTCACGCACCGCGGCACGGTTCGGCATGCGGGTCAGGATGTCGATGCGCAGAGCCGCGTCGAGCCGGCGCTCCAGGCCGCGCCGCTCGCGCATGACGTCGGCGGTGGCGTCGGCGAGTGTTGCCATCAGGCGGGTGTCGTCGAGCTTGAGCAGGCTGATCGAGAGCACCTGGGTCGGCATCGTGCCTTGCGCACCGGCGATCGAGATGCGCACCGACTCGCACACCTCGCCGCTGGGCAGATCGAAATCGCTCACCATTCGGCGCAGCTGCGGCGCCACCGACTCGAGCGCATCGAACAGGTTGTCGAGCCCGCCGTGAGCCGCCAGCGGCATCAGCAGGTTCGCCGCCATCGGGTTGATCATCTCGACCGTGCCGTCGAGCCGGGTCTCGATGAGCCCGATCGGCGCGCGGTACAGGAACTGGATCAGCGTCTCGTAGGCGCTGCCGGCATCCGCCCCGGCTACGAGGCGGTCGGCCGAAGAGGCGTTTCTGAAAGGCATCGGCAGCAGCGAACGGTCAGGCCGGAGCGGACCAGGCGACGCGGTCGCGCCCGGCCGCCTTCGCCTGATAGAGCGCCGTGTCGGCCCGCCTGATCAGGTCGTCGAGCACCAGCGAAGCGCCCGATGCGGTCGCCACGCCGGCGCTGATGGTGTAGTGGATGGGCTGCCCCGCGACGACGACCGCCTGGGCCTGAACGGCTGCGCGCAGCCGTTCGGCGCCCCTGAGCGCCTCGTCGAGATCGGTTGCGGGCAGCAGCACCGCGAACTCCTCGCCGCCGATGCGCGCCACCCCGTCGACCGTGCCGAAGGTGTCGGTCAAGACGCTCGCCAGGTGCTGCAGCACCGCGTCGCCGGCCGGGTGGCCGTGGGTGTCGTTGACATCCTTGAAGTGGTCGGCATCGATCAGGATCAGCGAAAGCTGGCGTTGCGAGCGCTTGGCCCTCGTGAGCTCGAGTTCGCCGGCCTCGAAGAAGGTGCGGCGGTTGGCGATGCCGGTCAGGTGGTCGCACGAATGAGCCTTGCGATGGGCCTCGTTGGCCTCGCGCTTGTCGTTGATGTCGCGAATGACGAGGCAGTAGCCGGCGTCGGGTGCCTCGGCGTCGTCGCCGGCTGGCTGTTCCGTCAGGCGCGAACGGTCGGTGAGCGGCGAGATCAAGGTGCTGCCCCAGAACCGGCTGCCGTCGGCGCGAATACGCCAGCCGTCGTCGAAGCTCCAGCCGCTACCGTCGGCCTCGCCAAGCAGGTCCGGCATCCGGCGAGGCGTCGCCTGGCCCACTGGATAGAAGACCGACAAGGACTTGCCGACGACCTGTTCGCGCGTGAAGCCGGTGACGCGGCCGATGCTCGAATTCCAGTCGTCGATGTTGCCGTGGCTGTCCAGCCCGATCAGCGCGTAGTCGCGGATGTCGTTCAGGATGGCGTTCAGCCAGGCTTCGTTCTGACGCAGCAGCCGCTCCCGTCGCACCTGCTCGCTGATGTCCGAGAGCACCGCCATCAGTCGGCTGTCGTCGAGCTTGAGCAGGCTGATCGACAGCGTCTGCGGCTGCGGCTTTTGGACAGTGTCGGCACTGACGACGAGTTGCACCGCTTCGCAGATGTAGCCGTACGGTTCGCCGAAGGCGGCGACCCGGTGGCGCAGGTCGGGCGCCACGCCCTCGAGCACGGTGAAAAGGTTGCTCAACTCGCCGTGAGCAGCGAGCGGCATCAACAGCCCCGAGGAAAGCGGGTTGAGCATCATGATCGCGCCGGCGAGGTCGGTCTGCACCAGCCCGACCGGCGCCAAGTACAGGAACTGCAGCAGTGCGTCGTAGTCACCGGCCTCGCTCCGGCCGAGCGACGACGGCAGGGCGCTCGCCAGTGCGAGCTCCGGCGTCGTCACAGCGGCGGCCCGAGCCGGTCGACGAGCACGTAGGCCATCGCCCCGGGCGCGGCCAACAGGCGGAGTCGCACCTTGACCGGCCGCATCCGGAATGTCAGCACGTAGTCGATGGTCGCGTCCAGGAGCGAGCCGCTCTCGGTCGCGTCGCTGAACCGCTGGGCGACCATGAAGTTGTTCATGCACACCGCCACCAGCTTGAAAACCGGCTTGCCCATCACTTTCTCGACCGCCAGGCCGGCCATCTTCGACTCGGGGGCGTTGTAGCGGCGCACCACATGGTCGTCGTCGAAGCCGATGACGCCGAAGCTGAGACGGTCGAGGCCGTGGTCGTCGAGCGCGTTCAGTCGGGCGTGAAGATCGGCCGCGTCGAACGCGAGAGTCGTGGGGTCGTCGGTCATGGAAGGGCCTGCTGCAGTGGAGGGAGGTGTCATCGCGACGACGCCGTTCTCGGTCTCGCCGGTGCGGTAGGCGAACAGCGTCTTCTCGTCGGGGCTCAGCGCGAGGCCGAGGAGTCCGCTCTCGCCGTCAGCGCGCACGCCGTCGACCGATCCGAC
>CAXTDH010000048.1:0-6623 GCA_964242405.1 uncultured Rhizobacter sp.
GGTGCGCCCAGTGCACCGGGTGGAACTTCTCCACCTTCACGCCGGCATCGGTCATGGTGCGCAGCAGGCGGTCGTCGAGCTTGCCGCTGCCCACCCAGTCGAGCAGCACATTCGTCTTGACACCTCGCCGGGCCGCATCCGCGAGTGCCTTGGCGAATTCGACGCCGATCTGGCCCGACCAGTAGATGTAGGTCTCGAAGTTGATCGAATGCTCCGCCGACCGGATCGACGACAGCATCGCCGGGAAGATCTCGTCGCCGTTCAGGAGCACCTGGGCACTGTTGCCCTTCAGGAATGTCGGGCCGAGCAAGACGCCGAGTTCGCTCGCGAAGCGCGGGTCGGCGAGCGAGTAGATCCGCCCGAAGGTGCGCTCCATCTGCTTCTCGGCGGGCACGAAGTTCATGCCGACCAGGAACACCAGGCCCCCGAGCAGGAAGGCGCCGACGCACAGCGCGGCGACGACGCCCTTGCGCATCGTCACTCGCATGAGCGGGCTCTTTGGGCGTGGCGGACGAGCCCGGGGTCGAGCGAGCGGAGAGATGGCGTCATGGGGACCTTTTCGGTGGGGGCTGGATCATGAGGGGGCCCCCGGCGTTCGGTTGCGGGGGCAGTAATCGACTCGCGGTCGGACGAACCGCCGAGACGGCCCTGCCGGGGGACTACTTGCCACCGAGCACCACCCGCTCGCCGGTGTCGCCCGCGCGCAGCCGGTCGCGGTGCAGCCGCACCAGCGGATCAGCCGGCCGCTCGGTCGCGAGCCGCTCGAAAGCGGCGAGGGCTTCGGCGCGGCCGTCGGCCATCGCCTGGTAGGCGGCGCCATAGTCGTCGTCGGTCGCCGCGCAGCCGGCCTGGGCGTCGAGCGGCTCCCAGGCCATGACCGGCTCGGCGCGCCCGGCGAGCTGCAGCCGGCCGATCGGCCGGGCCGGCGCACCCGGGCAGGCCGCGAGCGTCGCTTGTGACACGCAGATCAGCGTGCCCAGGTACTTGTTCGCGCCCTCGAGCCGCGAGGCGGTGTTGACCGGGTCGCCGAGCGCCCGGTAGTCGAAGATCGTGCTGCCGCCGAAATTGCCGACCGTGACCTCGCCGGTGTGCACGCCGATCCGGGTCTCGCAAAACGGCGTGCCGGCCGCGGCCAGATCGTCGACAAACCGGCGCGCGAAGCGCTGCATCGCCAGCGCGCAGCGCAGCGCCCGCGCTTCGTGGTCGGCCTGCTCGACGGGGGTGGAAAAGACGATCGCGATCGAATCACCGACGATCCGGTCGAGCGTGCCTTCGTGCTCGAAGGCGATCGCGATCATCTTGTCGAGATAGGCGTTGAGGATTCGGACGGCCTCGGCCGGGTCCATCGTCTCCATGATGGTCGTGTAGCCGGCGAGGTCGGCGAAGACGAAGCTGCAGCGCTGGCGCTTGCCGCCGAGCGCCAGCGCCTTCGGGTGGGCGATCAGGTAGTCGACCAAATTCGGCGAGACATAACGGGCGAACGCCTGCCGGACCCAGCGCTGCCGCCGGTCGCTCGCGACATGGCGGATGACGGTCGTGGGCAGGAAGACGAGCAGCCAGGCGAGCGCGATGCCGGCCGGATCGAGCAGCGACCGAAACTGCGCGTACGCTTGCCACGCGACTAGGCAGAGCAGCGCCGACAGGGCGAGGAAACACGCGACCGACGCGACCGCACCGCTGCGCACCGCGACCCCGCCGACCACCAGGCCGCCCACGAGTGTCAGCAGGAGCTCGACGCCGGGCGCCCAGCCGGGGCGTGCGAGGTGCTGGCCGGTCAGCACCTGCTCGAGCGCCTGGGCATGGACTTCGACGCCGGGGATGATGCCGCCCAGCGGGCTGAACCGCAGGTCCATCAGGCCCTGGGCGGAGGTGCCGACCAGGACGATCTTGCCGGCGAATTCGGACGCCGGCACCGCATGCGCGAGCACCTTCCAGGCAGGCACGTAACGCTCGGCCCGTGGCCGGCCGTAGTGCACCCAGACGGCACCTTCGGCGTTGGTCGGAATGCGCAGGCGACCGACGCTCACGTCGACCAGGCCACCGCCGTTCGGCGCCGTCCGCAGGGTGTAGTTGCGTGCGCCCTGCGCCACCCGCAGCGCTTCGGCGGCGAGCGACGGGACGACATCGCCGGCCAGGCTCGCCAGCAACGGCACCCGCCGGACGACGCCGTCGGCATCCGGCACGAAGGTGAGCGCGCCGTGGCCGGCGGCGGCGCGCTGCAGCACCGACAGGCTCGGCACGCTGCCGCCGAAGGCCGGCAGGTAGGGCAGTGGCGACTCGCCGAGCATGACCATGCCGGCGGTCGACGGCCCGCCCGGCGGTGGCTCGAGCGCATCGACCGGGTCGGCCGGCGCCTGCTTCGTCAGCGCAAAGCCGAGGACGACGCGGCTGTCGGCGAGGACGTCGGCGAGCTGCTGGTCGTGGTCGGGCAGCGTCTCCAGGTAGCGGCTCATCGCGGCGGGCACGGCCTGGTCCTGCAGGACGGCCTTCGGTGAAGTCCGGTCAGGCTCGGCGAAGACGATGTCGAGCGCGACCGACGCCGCCTGGGCACGACTCAACTCGCCGACCAGTTCGGCGACGCGGGTTCGCGACCAGGGCCACTGGCCGAGGCGGCGCATGCTTTCGTCGTCGATGTCGACGATGCGCACCGGCGCATCCTGGAAGTCGCGCGGCTGCCAGCGCTGGAACTGATCGAAGGTGGCGTTGCGCAGGATGCGCAGGACGAGCGGGTCGGCCCAGAGCGCCCAGCACACCACCAGCAGCGCTGTCGCCGGCACCAGCCAGGTCCAGCGCGGCTCCTGGCCGTCTGCGCCCGACCGGCTCATCGGGGCCGGAGGCCGACGGCCGGTCCGGGCCGGACGTCTAGTGCTGTTGCGCAGCTCGAGCCGACCGCGGACTCGAGCGGCGTCGCGCCGGCGACCGGCAGCAGGTAAGGGCTGCCGTCGAGCACATCGATCTGTTCCGGATCCAGGTGCTTTCTCGCGAACTCGAGGAAAACGCCGCTGCTGAGGAACAGGTTGTAGATGTCGACGTCGATGTGCGCGCCCGCCATTCGCCGCAGCACGCCGAGCGCCTCGGAGAGCGTCTTCGCCTTCTTGTACGGCCGGTCGGAAGCGGTCAGGGCCTCGAAGATGTCGGCCACCGCCATGATCCGGGACGGCACCGACAGCGCCTCGCCGGAGAGCCGGCGTGGATAGCCCTTGCCGTCCATGCGCTCGTGGTGGGTACCGGCGTATTCGGGCACGCGCCGCAGGTGCTTCGGAAACGGCATGCCCTCGAGCATGGTGATGGTGTGCACCATGTGCTCGTTGATCTTGTAGCGCTCCTCGGGCGTGAGCGTTCCGCTGCGCACCCCCAGGTTGTAGAGCTCGCCGTGGTGATAGAGGTGCTCGGGCACTGCCATCCGAAACTTGAACGACGGGTCGGGCTCGGCCTCGGCCCGGCGCGCGACCACGTCGCGCGGCCGGTCGGCGAGCAGCGCTTCGGTCGCCGGCAGGGGCTGCGCCGGCTCGGCGCGCAAGCGGTCGAGCTCGGCGTCGGAGAGGCCGAGCCGGTCGTCGAGATGACGGATCCACGGCATTGCGCCGATCTGCGCCAGCCGCTCGACGTCGGCCTCCCCCATCGCCTCGCTGCCGATGTTGCACTGGGCGACGAAGGCGAAATCGGCGATCAGCCGGCCGCGGCGGGCGGCGTGGCGGGCAGCGCCTTCGTCGTCGTCGGCGACGCCGGGGGGGCTCGCCGGCACGGCCTGCAGACGCTCGCGCAGGCGCTCGATCTCGACGTCGCGAAGCAGCACCTCGAAGCGCATCCGGACCTCGTGGATGCGGTTGTGGATCGTCTCCAGCTTGGTCGCCTTGTCGATCACGTGCTCCGGCGTCGTCACCTTGCCGCAGTCGTGCCGCCAGGCGCCGCTGCGGCCCTCCTGCCACTCCTCCTCGCTGCGGAAGGCGAAGGCCGCGAGCGGCCCCTCGGTTGCTCGACAGGCAGCCTCGGCGAGCAGGAAAGCGAGCTCGGGCACCCGTTCGCAGTGGCGGCCGGTGTAGGGGCTCTTGGCATCGATCGCCGTCGCCAGCACCCGGATCAGGCTTTCCATCAGCTGCTTCTGCGACTCGACCAGGTTCAGGTTGTCGAGCGCGACCGCGGCCTGCGCGGCGAGCGCTTCGACCAGCGACACCATTTCCGGCGGGAACGGCACGACATGGCCGGTCCGGCGGTCGAACGCGTTCATGAACTGGAGCACGCCGATCGCCTCGCCGCCGCGTGGCGCGATCGGCACGGTCAGCATCGAGACGGTGTGGTAGCCGCTCGCGGCATCGAACGCCCGGGTGCCGCTCAGGTCGAATCGCGCTTCGCTGTAGACGTCGTCGATCAGCACCGATCGGCAGCGAAGCGCGGTGTAGACCGACACGTAGTTCTCGTTCGGACGGCCGGTCACCTCGTTGAACAGCGGGATCTGCCAGGCGGGCAGGCTGTCGTCGCGGGTGCGGAGCTCGAAGCGCAGCGTGCTCTCGGGGGTGACGAGGTACATCGTGCCGCCGTCGCAGTGCAGGAGCCGCCGGCCCTCCTCGAGCAGGCAGCGCAGCAGGCGCGAACGGTCGCGCTCCATCGACATCATCAGCCCGGTCTCGATCAGGCCGTCGAGGCTGGCGGAGCGGGCCGCGAGCTCGGCTCGGACCCGGTCGTCCTCGCCGCGTCGCGACCGGCGCAACCGGCTCAGCTCCGTCAGGTTGGCGAGGCGCTGAACGAGCTCCACCGGGTCGAACGGCCAGGCCAGACAGTCGTTCGCGCCGGCCGCCAGCGCCGCGGCAGCAGGGACCGCGTGGTCGCGGGCGTTGCCCAGCAGTAGCAGGGGCAGCGGGGGCGGCAGCGGCAGCAGGTCGATCGTCGCCGCGCCCTGTCGCAGCTGGCGTATCCATTCGAGCGGCTCGCCCCGGCCGACCGCGGCGTCGACCAGCAGCACGTCGCAGACATCCTGGGGCGGCAGCGACGCCACCTCGTCCGCGCTCGACCAACTGACGATGAGGCCGTGGCGGCGCAGCGTCGACAGCAGGACGTCGGTCGGCAACGGCGCCAGGCCCTCGCCGACCATCAACACCCGGCCGATCGACGGGGCGGATGCCCGGGGCGCGATCGTGGCCACGTCGCTGCTCGACTGCGCGGCGGGGGCGACCAACCGTTCGGCGATCGGGGGCGACGGTGAAGCGGGTGCGACCAGCCGCTCGGCAGTCGAAGCCGGCGGGCGCAGGCCTTGCAGCGGCAGGTCGGCCATGTCCATGTTCAGCGCTTGAAGACGATCACGCCCGACACGTTGCCCAAGCTGCTGTCGAAGCCGTAGTTCACGCCCATGCGATTGCCGGCGGTGCCGCCCATCAGGCCGATCACCGACAAGCCACCGCCGAGCGAGCCGTTGCAGCCGGCCGCGCAGGCAGTGCCGGTGCTGGTGATCGTCGACATGCCCGCGAAGGAAAAACTCGAGACCACCGACGTCTGGCCGATGAGGGTGAAGACCTGCCCGGGCACGGGGACGAGCAGCCGCCAGGACGCCGAACCGAGGTTGGCATTGATGAACGCCACCGACACGGCGCCGTACGCGGTGTTCACCACCCCTGTGGCCGTCAGCTTGCCGCCCGAGGCGATCGCCGGTGCGGTCGAGGCGAACGAGTTGAAGGTGACCGACGCCCCGGAGGTGGGCTGCCCTGCCAGGGCGAAGTAGGCGAGCGTCGCCACCTTGCCCTTGCCGCTGCCGTTGGTTCCGTCGACATCGGCCTGGCCGTCGATCCAGCGCCCCCAGGCGATGATGCCGTCGCTGCCACCGCCGACCGTCTTGCCGTTGTGCAGGATCTTCTTGCCGTCCTTGTCGTCCTTGCCGTCTTTCCCGAGCGCAGCCAAGGTCTGAAGGCCGCCCGTGGCGTCGAAGCTGCGATCGCCCTGTGTCAGCCCCGAACCCACCTCACCCTTGTCGTTCATCCAGACCAGGCCGACCGCACCGGAGGTGCTTGCCAGCGGTACGAAGCCGGGGGCTGGGGCTGGGGCTGGGGCGGGTGCGGGCGTTGGCGTTGGCGCTGGCGCTGGCGCTGGCGCTGGCGCTGGCGCTGGCGCTGGAGTTGGCATTGGCGCAGGCGCAGGTGCAGGTGCAGGTGCAGGTGCAGGTGCAGGTGCAGGTGCAAGTGCAGGCGCAGGCGAAGGCGCAGGTGTGGGCGTTGGCGCTGGCGCTGGCGTAGGCACAGGGTCGGGCGCTGGCGCTGGCGCTGGCGCAGGGGCGGGCGTAGGCGTAGGCGTAGGCGTAGGCGTAGGCGTAGGCGTAGGCGTAGGCGTTGGCGTAGGCGTAGGTGCAGGTGCAGGTGCAGGTGCAGGCATCGGCGCAGGTGCGGGCGCTGGTGTCGGAACAGTTGCGGGGCTTGGAGCTGGAGCTGGAGCCGGAGCTGGAGCCGGCGCGGGTGCACTGACGTCCGGCACCGTCGGGATCGGCACCAAGGCGACGCTGATCACGCCCGGCGCCGATCCGCTGCCGACAGCCGATCGGTCGGCCGGGGCCGGACCGAGAGCGGGCAGCGTGCCCTCTGCGACCGGGGTGTCGATGGCGACGGACGCGACGGAGGGCGCGGCCAGGATGACGTCGAGAT
>CAXTDH010000048.1:6633-11392 GCA_964242405.1 uncultured Rhizobacter sp.
GCGGGCGACCCGGTCGCCTCCGGTGGGTGTGAGCCCGGCGACAGCCTCCGCCGCTGGCAAGGCGGCGGTGCCGGTCGCCCGACCGCCCGAGGGCGGGACGACCACCGACACCCGGGCGCTGACGTTGGGTTTGACCGAACGGTTCGGTGTGAAGGCGCTGGCCCCTCGTGGAACGTCCACGCAGCCGCCGTCGTTGCAGACCGCCACCCGGCCGCCGATCACGCCGACGCGCAGGCCGTCGTCGACCGCGGCGGTGTACTCGGTGCCGCGGATGCCGATGGTGCCCGAGGGCGTCTCGAGTCGGTAGTTGTCAGGCCGCGCCTTGCCGATCGTGCCGCTGATCGTCCGCAGCGCGCCCTTGACGAGGTTCATGTAGCCCCGTTCGTCGTCACCCGCGGAGCCGGCGGCGTGGTAGTCGTCGAGCCGCAACACCGTGCCTTCGCCGAGGGACATCATCGCCCCGTCGACCATCCGCAGCTGCACCCGGCCCTTGCGCGTTTCCACCGTCTCACCCGAGGCGACGACAGCGCCGTTGACGGCCACGCGCGACGCGCCCTCGGCCGACTGCAGCCGGACATCGCCGCTCGCGAACAACACCGTCGCGGCGACCGGCGCGGCCAGTGCCACGCCGTGCACGACCATGAGGGCCGCCAGTGCCACTGCCCCGCGCAACGGAAAAAACGCCCGGCGTTGCGGTTGCCAATCCGACTCCGACTGCGACCTCGCCTGCATTCGACGAACCAGCTGACTCATGGAAACTCCCTGCGCAGGACGACCTGGACGACGGTACGCCGGTAGTCGTAGAACATCACGTTGGAGCCGGCCCGGGTGACATGCACCTGCGGCGACACCTGCCACTGCGGCGCGATCGCATGGCGCGTTCCGAACAGCAGGTCGTCCTGGCGGTCATGCCGGCGCAGCTCGAAAAGCGGCTCGGTGCCACCGTAGCGCCTGCGCTCCTGCTGCCACTCCGCGAAGACGACGGCCCGCGGCGTCAGCCGTTGTTCGCCGCCGATGCGCAGGCCCGCCGCCCGATGGCCGTGGTAGTCGAAACCGTCGGCACGGGCGTGCTCGTCGGCTGCGTAAGCACTCGCATAGGCCAGGGTGCCGGTGCTGTCGAAGCTGCGGGCGTAGGCGGCGCCGAGCACGCTGCGATCGGTGTTGCGTTCGCCCTGGCCGGCATATTCCTGGCGCGACCACTGGGCGAAGAGGCTGGCCTGCGATGCTGCATCGAGCTGCGATTGCCATTGGCCGCTGATGCCGTTGGCCGTCCGGTAGACGCTGGCCGACACCCAGGCGCCGTTGCTCTGCAGCGCGACCGTCTGCACGTTCATGCCGCTCGCATGGCTGACGCCGAGCGCCGCGTCGACGACGCTGGTGTTCATGTCGTGGACGCGGCGGTTCAGCACGCTGCGCCCGTTGAGCGTCGCGAGCAGGCTCCAGCCGGCGTCCAGCCCCCATTGCAGGTTGCCGCCCGCCGCCAGCGATGCGAACAGATCGTGCTGGCGGCCGACGCCCGGGTCGGAGGTGAAGAGGAGACCGCCGAACGCCGGAATGGCGAACTGGCCGGCGTTCGCCGCGCTGTAGACGTTGCTGTCCCGGCCGGCGCCGAGTTCGAGGTAGCCGGAAACCTTCGCTCCCGCCGCCGGCGTGATCTGGTCGAGAGCGCCCAGCACCCGATCGATCGCCGCTGCGGCTTCCGGCGGAACGTCTTCGGCGCGACGCGCCTGCTCGAGTTCGCGGCGGGCGCTGGCGCCTTCGCCGGCCGCCAGGTAGGCACGCGCCAGCTCGGCACGGGCGGGATGATTTTCGGGCGAGACCGCCAGCACCCGCTCGAGCGCGAAGATCGCCCGCGTCAGTTGCCCCGAGTCGAGTGCCGCGACGCCCAGCAGGTAGTCGAAACGCGGATCGCCGGCGCGCTCCGGCTCCCGGTCGGCGAGCAAGGCATAGGCCGTGGCGGAGTCGTGTTCGGCGATCGAGCGGGCTGCCTGGTCGAGCAGATCGTCCTGGCCATGGGCCAGGCCCGATGAAAACAGCGACAGCAGCAGCGTCGTCATGCCGGACGCGGCCCTCCAGCGTGGCGCCTTGGGCACTTTCGGCCAAGCGTCAGCGGTTCGCGGGAAAATTGTCGAACGACGCACGGCATCACCTTCTTCATCGGTCGAAACGACGGGCCGGCAACCGATGCCGGCCACCGCGGCGCAGGTGTCGCAGTGGGCGACCCGGGCCCCGTTCGCTGTTGTCGGCGCCCGCGGCTGAAAGTTGATGGCGCCCTCCCGGGCAGCCCTAGTTGCGGCCGACGGCTTGCCAACTTTTTGGCAGTGGCTGCGCGTCAGGGCGTTCCCAGCATCGGCGGAACAGGTTTTGCAGGCGTTCCCGGATCCGCGTTTTGTCAGACAAGCTCCTGCACCTGATCAGCACTCGCAAAGAATGTCGAACTACACGACCTACAGACGAAGCGCGCTCAAGCGCGTGCGCGTCCGGTGGTTGGTCGGCTGCTTCTTGCTTGCTTGCCTGTCGGCCGCGATCGCGTTCCGCTCGCTGCCGGACGACGTGTGGCGACTGCTGGCCAACGCGACGCAGCGCGGCGACCGCGCGGCGACCGTTGCGCAAAAGGTCGGCGTCGCTGACCTGGCGCCGCTGATCTACCTCGCCGGCGTGCTCGGCGCGCTCGGCACGCTGGCCTGGAAGGCGCGCGTCAAGGTTGCGTCCTTCGTCTATGACCGATTCCTCGACCGCTTCCACGACGAACTGTTTTTGCCGATCACCCGGCCCCGGCCCAGTCAGACAGGCTCGACGCCACTGCCCTGGATCGCCCCTTCGGCGGATCAGGGTTCAGGCGCTCGGCTCGCGCTCTGGACAGGCTTGCAGGAATGGGCGCGCCGAGGCGCGGACCTGGCAACAACCGACTCGCTGCCGTTTTCCTGGGCGTTGCTCGTCGGCCGTCCGGGCGCTGGAAAGTCACGGACGGCTGACGAATTCGCACGCAGCCTTGGGCGACGTGAAGTTCTGGGGGATCAATTTCAGTCGACGTCGACCCGCGCCGCACGCCGAGCGGCGCGCCGGTTGTGGGCCGGTGCCGCTCTGCGACGCGCCAGGCGGCGGCCGGCCTCGACCGACCCGTGGGACGCTGGCCGCCCCGCGCATCGCCACGCATCCCAAGCGGCGCTTTTGCAGAACGCGGTCGGCTACCGGGAATGGTTGAAGACCTGGCGACCGCGGGCGCCGACACTGATCGTCTTCGAGGATCCAAGGGCGGAGGAAGCTGCATTCCTCATCAACTGGCTCGGGGAAAAGGCCGCCTCCATCCGCAACGATCTCACCGAGAACGTGTACGAATTCCCTGTGCGGCTGCTGATCGTGAACCAGACGATTCCGTCCGACCTCCAGCTCGTGGCGCACCCGCCCGGCTCCGGCCAGTGGGCCAGTCAACTCGGCCCTGTCATGGGCGGTTTCTGGATCGTCGATGAAAGCCAGTACCTGAGCTGGGCCGACTGGATGGCGATCAAGCACCAGCGGTTCGAGGCAGAAGACGCGAGAGCCTGGGTCGAACGCAAGGAATTCGAACGCATAACCCGCGGCGGACACCCGCTCCTCGTCGAATCCCTCGTGCACTGGCTGGAAGCCACGACCGGCAACAAGCCGCCGATGCTGGAAGATGTTACGCCCGCCGCGTTGTTGAAGGACCGTGCCCACCGGATTCGTCAGGCACTCGAAACCGCCCATCTTCGCGAACACAGCCAGTGGTGCGCCCTCGCAGCGTCTACGGTGGTCGGCGGGTTGCCCCGCTCAGCCGCCCCGAACCTTCGCGGACAAGATCTGCAGCGCCTGTTTCCCGAAGCGGCAGCGCAGGCCGGCGAACGCATACCGCCCATTCGGCCGGACCTGATCGGCTTCGCCTTCGCCGATCTGGTCATCGAAACTGCGCCCGAGCCCGGGCTGCTCTATTCGGCGACCGACGCAACGCAAACGCTGACAGCGGGCTTGCTGGCCAGCATCGCCTGGCGTGCAGACCCATTCGCCGTGCTTGGCGCACTCCATCGGTTGGCAGATCCTGTGGTGCAGCGCGATTTCGGACCGCCGAGTGTCACCCGGCGCCGCCTCATCGAGGCCCTGGAGGCCGTGCCGGAGACGGCGCTCGGCATCGACCCCGAGGCGATTGCGCGCGCCTTCGCCCGCTACCACCTGGCCCAAGGGCGCAGCCTCGAGGCCGTGCGAAGGCACTTCACTCGCTTGTCGCCAGCGGCTGCCCGGCACTTTGCCGTTCATGACGTGTTGGAGGCACTCGCCCGGCCCGAAGTCGCGACCCGAGATTTGCTCGCGGTTTTTTCACTGGCATTGGCGCGCGGGCTGGACGAAGTCGATCTCGGTGCGGAGGAGCTTGAGAAGTTGCTGGAAGCGACGGCACAGCTTGCACAGCGGGTCAAGCCGAGGGGAGTGATCGCCGTTTTCCCAGGGCA
Source organism: uncultured Rhizobacter sp. (assembly GCA_964242405.1). Classification (GTDB taxonomy): domain Bacteria; phylum Pseudomonadota; class Gammaproteobacteria; order Burkholderiales; family Burkholderiaceae_C; genus LMDS01. Next base: position 11,094 of record CAXTDH010000048.1, read on the forward strand.
GATTCCAACCGAGGGCTTCGAGCGACTCGGCCAACGGATCGGCGAGCGGTTGCAAACCCTGCCAAAGGCGTGGGGGCAGTTGGAACGTTCGAGCGACCTGCTCGAGGTGCTGTGGGGCAGCCAGGCCATCAAGAGAACTGTTCTGCTGCGCTTTGCCGTCGGGCTGAGCCGGGGCGACGGGAGCTCGATCGGGCTCGATACGCCGAAATCGCGTGCTGCCGCCGTGGTGGTCGCGCTCGAAGCCAGTTACGAGCACATTCAAGGCTTCGTCGCAAGCCTTCGGACGGTAGGCACGACAG
>CAXTDH010000049.1:0-11212 GCA_964242405.1 uncultured Rhizobacter sp.
CGCACGAGCTGTCCGGCGACTCGATCCGCAAGTACGAACATCGGACCAAGTTCGCTATCGAGCAGTTCATCAAGTGGAAGACCGACCCGATGGGGTACAAGCCGCCGTCGCGCGTGCTGTCGGCCAAAACCAACGGCAGCACCTCTAAGGGTCGTCGGACGGTGGCGTCGGGAGTGGTCGCTAAGGGCAAGACGGCCGACAGCGGCATCGCGGCGCCGCTCGGTCTGAACGCCAGCACCGGCAGTTTCGCGGTGAACGGACGGCCTGCGAATTTGCACGTCTATCCGGCACGACTAGCGGAACCTGGTCTGGTGATCCCTTTTCCACTTCGACCCGGTTTCGTGGCTCAGTTCACCATTCCGCAGGACCTCACGGTCGACGAGGCGAAGCGCTTGAGCGTGTTTATCCAGGCCCTGGGGCATGACGCCCCGAAGGCAGATCAACCATGATGATCTGGTCGGTCCTGTTCACCATCGCGTTTATCACGCTGTGGATGGATGGGTACGAGAACCAGAAAGGCGAAGGGCCAGACGTGCGACCGTCCAGCCCTTCATTCCAACTGCGTCCGGCACGGACAGGTCAGCGTGTGACCTTGAGCACGCGGAATGGACTGGTGATGAAAAAGACCATCAGAAGAGCCTAACCGCGGTCGCCGGCATTGGGACCTGCGACCCCGATTCTAGAACGCGGGCTGACTTTTGTCAGCCCGCTCCGTTGTACGCGCTAGGCTAGCTGCGATCTGCCCAAGACGACCTGCTGGTTCAAGGCAGGCCGTTTGAGGAGGGGGAGGACTCCCACAGGAACATGACAACTTCCAGCACTTTCCCAAGTGCTATTCCGGCGCAACCCCCAGAAGGCCGTCACTCGGTATTTATCGAACCCGCCGCTCTCGGCTTGACGCGCTCTTCAATCTGTCCGCGTCAGCGCGTATGCCGAACCCAGCGAGCTGCGACTTCATCGCCTCAAGGTCTGGTGAAAGTGTTGACGTGACTCGCCAGCGTTGGCGACGCGTAACGCTTGGGTTCTCCATCAGGTCTGCCCGGAACTGCCTTTCATGCCCCGCGTCATCAGCGTTCGGTAGGTGTTCTTGACGATGGCATCGGCCAGGGCGCGGGCGGCGTCCGGCTCTGCCTTCAACATCGCCTTCAGTCCCTTGACCGACTGGTCCGACGACGCCCGCTTCGTCGCATCAGTCACGATGCGGCCTTCGCGGTAAGCCAGGTCCGGGCCGATGATGACGCCCACGTAGTCCAGCTCCAAGCCCTGGCAGGTGTGGATGCAGCCGACCTGGTCAACGGAACCAGGCGTCACGATCCACAGGCTGCCGTCTTTGTCCAGGTTCCAGCGGCGCTTGTAGGCGAACGCGGGAAGCTCGATCTCCCAGGCCTGGGCGTCCTTCCTGCTCGGCCACTTCCAGCAGTAGCCGGCGACGACGCGAGACCGGTTGTTCGCGCGGTTCTTCAGCTCGATCAGCGCATGCAGTTCGACCGGGTTGTCGAACACACGGAAGTCGTACTCGGCAGTGTCCAGCGTCGGGTTGGCGGTCTCGCGCTTTTCCAGCGTGTGGTCCAGCCAGGCCAGGTAGCCGTCCGACCCATTGCATCGGAACTGCGACGACAACACCAGTTCGGTCACCTCGGCGCCCAGCTCGCGTGCATGGCGCCGAAGCTCTTCGGTGTGGCCGATGTCCAGCAGCGTCACCCGCTGGTCGTCGTCGATGAAGAACACCGTGCAGCGCGCCGACTTGATCAGCTCCCTGATCTGGTTGTCTCCCAGGTTGCGGTACAGGCCGCTCTTCTCGTTCAGCCGGTGCGCTTCGTCGACGATCAGGGTGTCGTAGGTGTCGGCCGAGACGTCCACGAAGGCGCCTGAGCCGCTGAACAGGTTGCTGATGCGGGTCTTCCGAGAAGTGCCCGCCAGCCTGGCTTCATGGACCGAACGTGGCGCCGCGTTCTTCGACACGTAGCGCGCGTTGCGGCTTCGGCCGATCAACGCGCCCAGCTGGTTGATGGCCACCACCGACTTGCCTGTGCCTGGCCCGCCTTGAACGATCACCACCTGCTTGCGCTGGGCCGCCCGCGCGTCCGCCTGCAGGATGGTCTCGTGCACCAGCTTCTGGTCGTCGATCAGCACGAACTCGGCCTTGCCTTGCAGCAGGCCGGCCACGCTCTCGGCCAACATCTTCGACGGCCGTATGCGTCCGTTCTCGATCGCATACAGAGCGCCCTTGCGGTCGCCAAAGCGCACGTGTTCGCGGATGAAGGCCTGCAATTTCTTGCGCTCCTTCTTCGGGAACAGCGGCGCCTGTTCCAGGTGCTCGCGGTAATGCGGGTGGTCAATCTCGCCGTCGCGCGGGTGGTTGTGCAGGTAGGCGCAGGGGTGCAGCGCCATTGCGCCGTCCTGCACCGCGGCGTTGAAGTCCTCCAGGTATGCGGCGTAGGACCACGCCTGGTACGACGGATGGGTGCCTTCACGCTCGGACCCGCCACCGCCGCGGTGCGCCCACACGGGTGGCGTCCTTCTCGCTGCGGCGTGACGCAGACCATTGCTTGAGCTCGACGATGATGACCTTGCTGCGCGCACCCGCGTCCTCGCCGGTGATCACGAAGTCGATGCGTTTGGCGCTCTGCGGCAGCTGGTATTCGATGGCCACGCCGGCGTCTTCAGGGATCTCTTCATTGCCCAGCACCTTGGCCATCTCCAGCAGCGAGTGCTTCCAGGCCCGCACTTCGCAGGGCTGACGCCATGGCCGGTGGCGCTGCGGTATTGGCGGGTGACGACGTCCTCGATGTCGTCGCGCACCGCGTGGTGAAGGAACTCGCGTTTGCTGGCCTGGTAGACGGGCACTGGGCTAGGCCGCTCACAGTTCGTCGTGCTTCTTGCTGTTGCCGCGCGCCCGCTCGACGGGGTAGCGCTGCGCGTTGAGCTTGAGCTTGGATTGCGCGGCCGCCACAGGGTCGATGCCCAGCGCTGTGGCCATCTGCACGAGGTACAGCAGCACGTCGGCCACTTCGCCGGCCACCGCGTCCAGCTTCTCGGGCGGCATGGCGCGGCTTTGGGTTTCGGTCAGCCACTGGAAGTGCTCCAACAATTCGCCCGCTTCCACCACCAGGGCCGAGGCCAGGTTCTTGGGTGAATGGAACTGCTGCCAATCGCGGTCGGCAGCGAACTGCTCGAGCTGCCGGGCAAGGTCGTTCAACGAGTCGGCCATTCACTCCCCCAGCAGATGCAATGCGACCTCGCGCCGATGGGCACGCATCCGATGCTCCCACAGATAGATGCCCTGCCAGGCGCCCAGCACCAGCCGCCTGCGCTGCAGCGGAATGGACAGCTGCACGGCAGTCAGCGCCGCGCGCACGTGGGCTGGCATGTCGTCAGGCCCTTCGTCCTGGTGGCGGAACAGCGCATCGCCGTCGGGCACCAGCCGGGCGAAGAAGCGGTCCAGGTCACCGCGCACAACAGGGTCGGCGTTCTCTTGGATCAGCAGGCTTGCCGACGTGTGCCGCACGAACACGGTGAGCAAGCCATCGTCGAAGCCGCTCGCCGCGACCCAGCCTTGAATATCGCCGGTGATCTCGTGGAGGCCGCGCCCCTTGGTGTGGACGCTGATGGTGGTGCCGAGCTGCTGCAGCATGCGCCAAGCATATCCAGAGCCGGTTCCCTGCTGACTGGCTGCCACTCACTCGGCGAGTTCGGCGTGCGGCGAGGGTTCCGACGGCAGCGCGCACGCTTTGGCGTTGTGCTGCGACACACCGGCGGTAACTGGCCAGCGGGATCACCGAAAAACCCGCACTGGCGCGGCTTTGCGAGCTTCCTTCGGTAGAGCCCCAGGTCACCAGAGCCTTCTCCCAGGACGCCCCAGGCGGTCCGAGGAAGTTCGAAAGCTTTGGTCATCAACGACTTGGGGCTTCTTTCCTTGGCTCAACGGTTGCAGTGCTGCCGCTTCGGTCCCGACGCCTTGGAGCCGCGCAGCAGCGCAGCCGCCCCGGCGACGGTGATGGGATCCGGCCGAGTCTGCCGCTACACCGTGGCAAGCGGCTACGCAAAGTTCAAAGCGGCTCGTGAGCTGAAGGACGCGCTGCGCCAGCCCATCCGAAGCACTTCCCGGACATCGTCGAACTCAAGCGCCTGGGCGAGTTGCCGCGGGCGATGACGACTACCAGGCCACGCCGGTGTCCCGGGCGGCACTTGGGCTGGCGCCGATGTTGCGGCCCGGCGAGCTGCGCTTTCGCCGAGTGGTCGGAAATCGACCTCGCTGCGGCTCTGTGCCAAGCGAGGAACGCGCCTTGCCATCCTGCACGTCGACAGCAACGAATTGCTCGAAACAGGAGATTAGCGAATGGGCGATACAACACGCCGCCAGGCACTGGCAGCGGCAACGATCGGCGCCGCGGCCGTGGCGCTGGCGAGACCCGCTGGCGCTCAAACGGCGTCCGGCGGCCCAGCTCGCGGGGGCAAGCAGGACCCCCGCAGCAAATATCCGAAGCCACCTTTCAAGGCGCAGTCTCAGCCTTGGCCCGGCCTTGCCGGCCAGATGGATCCGAAGCCCGATCACGGCGAGACCAGCTACGTCGGGAGCGGCCGACTCAGCGGGCGCAAGGCGCTCATCACCGGCGGCGATTCCGGCATGGGCCGCGCGGCCGCGATCGCCTATGCCCGTGAGGGTGCCGATGTCGCCATCAACTACCTGCCCGAGGAAGAGCCGGACGCGCGCGAGGTCGTCGAGCTGATCCGCAGTGCAGGACGCAAGGCGGTGGCCATCCCCGGCGATCTGCGCACGGCCGCCTTCTGTCGCGACCTGGTGTCCAAGGCGATCAGTGGCCTGGGCGGGCTCGACATCGTCGTCTGCAACGCAGCACGTCAGCAATCGATCCCCTCGCTTCTCGACGTCACCGACGACGAGTTCGATCGGACGATGAAAACCAACATCTATGCGCCCTTCTGGATCATCCGTGCAGCGCTGCCTCACCTGGAGCCCGGCTCGGTCATCATCGGCACGACGTCCGAGCAGGCTTACGATCCGTCGCCCGACCTCTACGCCTACGCGCAAACCAAGGCCGCGACGATGAACTACGTCAAATCTCTGGCCAAGCAGCTGGGGCCCAAGGGCATCCGGGTCAACGGCGTGGCGCCGGGGCCGATCTGGACGCCGTTGCAGATTTCGGGCGGCGCTCAACAAGGCAAGGTCGTGACCTTCGGCGCGACTGCGCCACTCGGGCGCCCCGGCCAGCCCGGCGAGCTGGCGGGCATCTACGTCCGCCTTGCCGAAGACGACGGCAGCTACACGACCGGCAACATCTACGGCGCCGGCGGCGGGCAGGGCCAGCCATGATGAGCAATGCCCCGATGCACAAAGCCGCCGTAGGGCTCATCGCGGCAGCCTTCGGGCTTGCCGCTGCGCCGGCTGGCGCGCAGGAGGCCGGTTCGAGACAGACGCGCGAGTTCATCCAGGCGTCGGCAAGCTCCGATCAATTCGAGATTCTCGCAGCCGACGCTGCGCTCACGCAAAGTACCAATCCGGAAGTCCGCGCCTTTGCCGCGCACATGATTCAAGATCATCAGCAGATGAGCAAAGCGCTCAGAGACGCAGCCATGCGGTCCGGCCTGAAGCCGCCGGAAATGGCGATGAGCGCGGATCAGGCGCAGTTGCTCGGGGCGCTGCAAAGCGTCAGTGGAAACGAGTTCGATACCCTCTATCTGAAGCAGCAGATGCTGGCGCATCGCTCGGCACTGGTCGTCGACCAGATGTATGCGAAGTTGGGGGATGATCCGAACGTGCGGCAGACGGCGATGTCGGCGGTTCCGCTCGTTTCTGCGCACGGTGAAATGGCGAGTCAGGCGGCAATGAAGCTCGGTCGCCAGTGAGGCGAGGCCGGGGCGTGTGTTCTGACAACGCCACGGAGTGAAACGCTCATTGCCTTACGGACCCGCAGGATCGCGCTCATCGAAAGCGTGAGTTTCGTTGGAAGTGCTGGCATCGCTCGCCGTCGCGTCGATGCCGACACCGTTCCCGATGCCGACCATCAGGCGCGCGCCGCCCTGGACATCGCCGTCGCAGGCCCGCCGCTCACCATCAGGTACACGATCGCCCCCGATGCTGCGCCGATCAGCCAGCCCCAATCGCCGACATTGAACATGAGACCGAAGGCCCCGGCGAGCGACAGGCCGATGGAAAGCGCGCCCGACAAAGCCAACGCGACCAGCGCCTTGCGGTTCCAGCCCCCGTCGAAATACAGCGAGCCGCCCGGCGCCATCGTGTAGAGGTCGGCCAGGACCACGGTCTGGCGCTTCACGAGGTAATAGTCGGCCACCATGATCCCGAACATCGGCCCGAGCACGGCACCGAAGATGCTGACGAAGACCGTGATGGCGTGCGGGCTCGATACGAAGAGCCACGGGCAGACGAGCACCGACAGGATCGACGTGATCAGCCCGCCCATCCGGAAGTTGATCTTTTGCGGCGCCAGGTTGGCGATGTCGTATGCCGGGGAGACGAAGTTCGCGACGATGTTGATGCCCATCGTCGCGACGATGAAGGTGATCGACCCGACGATCGTCGCGACCGGGTTGTTGATCTTCTCGACGATCAGCACAGGGTCCATGATGGCCTGGCCGAAGACCTTCATCGAGCCCCCGGTGACGATGACCGTGATGATCGCGAAGAGGATGAAATTGATCGGCAGGCCCCAGAAATTGCCGCGTTTCATTGCGGCCTCGCTCTTGGCGAAACGCGAGAAGTCGCCGAAGTTGAGCAGCAGGGCGGCGAAATAAGCCACGATCAGCATCGCGGCATTGGCCATCAGGCCGATCGATTCGAGGCCGGTGTACTTCTTGTCGGAGAGCTGCATCGAGAAGCTGTCGAGGCCGGTCTTCGAGATCATCCAGCCCGCGAGCACGAACATCACCAGGTAGACGATCGGCCCGCAGAAGTCGATGAACTTTCGGATCGACTCCATTCCCGAAAGGAAGATCACGAGTTGGAAGAACCACATGAACAGGAAGCTCGCCCAGCCGAGCGTCGACAGGCCGAAGACGTTGTTGTGGGTGAGATCGGCCGCCGCCGGCAGCAGGGCGATGACCAGCACCTCGACCGCCTTCGAGGCGAAGTAGGTCTGGACGCCGTACCAGACGATGCCGACGACGCCGCGCACGATCGCCGCCAGGTTCGCGCCCATCACGCCGAAGGCCATGCGCGCGAAGACGGGAAACGGCACGCCGTACTTCTGTGACGGCCGGCCGACGAGGTTCATCAAGAGGTTGACGATGGCGATGCCGCCGATCATCGACAACAGAACCTGCCATCCGGCCAGCCCCAGAAAGAAGAGGCTGGCGGCGAAGGTGTAGCCGCCGACCGAGTGAACGTCGGACATCCACATGGCGAACAGGCTGAACGTACCCCACGTCCGGCCCTCGGGCGCGACGGGCGCGAGGTCGTGGTTATAGAGCCGCGGATGGGCCCCCGTGATGACGACGACCGGAACAGGACCGTTGCTTGTCGACATGTCGACCTCGCTGGGTATTGCGTCACTCGCGCGTTAGCAAAATCCAGGCCATGGAATACAGGGCAGCGTGCGACAACCTCGGGCAATCTGAAGCTTGCTGCGCTGAACGGGAGGCTCGGCTACCAGGGCATGGTCGCCACCGTGCAGGTTGAACTACGCAGCGCCGACTCGATAGCTTCTTCGTTAAGTACGCGAGCACGCGTTGCATGAGCTACACCGCGTCGACACTGCCGCAACACCGAGTTCAAGAGCAAGACCCAGGGTGCATTCATCCAAGCCCGCTCCTAAAGTGCCGTCATCGATACAGACACACCGGAGCCACGCGATGAACAGCACCACCCGAACCCAGGCACTGGCGATCAGCACGGTGGCCGATCCGCGCTGGGCTGCCCTCCAGGCACGCGACGCGCGGGCCGACGGCAGCTTCGTCTATTCGGTCCGCACGACCGGCGTGTACTGCCGGCCGAGCTGCGGCGCGCGCCCGGCCCGGCCGGAGAACGTCGCCTTTCATGACACGCCGGCCGATGCCGAGCGCGCCGGCTTCCGGCCGTGCCGGCGCTGCAAGCCGAACGAGCCGTCGCTCGCCGCCCAGCAATCGGCCGTCGTGGCGCGGCTGTGCCGTCTGCTGGAGACCGACAAGCAGCCGCCGACGCTCGACGCCTTGGCCCGCGAGGCGCAGTGGAGCGTCTTCCACCTGCACCGCGTCTTCAAGCGCATCACCGGCCTCACGCCGAAGGCATACGCCGCCGCCCACCGCACCCGCCGCGTGCAGAGCGCGCTGACGCAAAGCGGCAGCGTGACCGAAGCGATCTTCGATGCCGGCTACAACTCCGGTGGCCGCTTCTATGCCGATGCGCCGAAAGTGCTGGGCATGACGCCGACCCGTTACCGCGCCGGCGGCGCCGACACCGAGCTGCGCTTCGCGGTCGGGCAGTGTTCGCTGGGCGCGATCCTCGTGGCGCGCAGCGCTGTCGGTGTCTGCGCGATCCTGCTGGGCGACGATCCCGATGCCCTGACGCGTGACCTGCAAGATCGTTTCCCACGCGCCCGGCTGCTGGGCGGTGAGGCCGAGTTCGAGCAATGGGTGGCCCGCGTGATCGGCTTCGTCGAGGCGCCGGCGCTCGGCCTCGACCTGCCGCTCGACATCCGCGGCACGGCATTCCAGCAACGCGTGTGGCAGGCGCTGCAAACGATCCCGTCTGGCGAGACGGCGAGCTATTCGGACATCGCCCAGCGCATCGGTGCCCCGGCGTCGACGCGCGCCGTGGCCCAGGCCTGCGGCGCGAACACGCTGGCGGTCGCGATCCCGTGCCACCGCGTGGTGCGCCACGACGGCGCGCTCTCCGGCTACCGCTGGGGCGTCGATCGCAAGCGCGCGCTGCTGGATCGCGAGGCACAGCGATGAACGCACGCGCCGGCGACGCGGTGGTGGAGGCCGCGTGCAGCGACGCGGCAGCGCGCGTCGCGGCGATCGACTGGCAACCGGTCCACGCCGATCTCGACGCGCAGGGCGCCACCGTCATCCCCGGGTTGCTGCCCGCCGAAGCCTGCCGTGATCTTGCGGCGTCGTACCCCGATGACTACCTGTTTCGCAGCCGCGTCGTCATGGCCCGCCACGGCTTCGGGCGCGGCGAGTACCGGTACTTCGCGTATCCGCTGCCGGCGCTGGTCGAAGCCCTGCGCACGTCTTTCTACCCGCCGCTCGCGACGGTCGCCAACCGATGGCACGAAGCGATGGGGCTGCCGATGCGCTTTCCGGCCACGCATGCAGATTTCCTTGCACGCTGCCATGCGGACGGGCAGCAGCGGCCCACGCCCTTGCTGCTGCAGTACGGCGCGGGCGACTACAACTGCCTGCACCAGGACCTGTACGGCGAGCATGTCTTCCCCTTGCAGGTCGTGGTGCTGCTGTCTGAGCCCGGCCGCGATTTCGACGGCGGCGAGTTCGTGATGACCGAGCAGCGGCCGCGCCTGCAGTCCCGGCCGATGGTGCTGCCGCTGCGGCAGGGGGGCGCGGCGGTGATCGCGGTGCACCACCGGCCGGTGCAGGGCACGCGCGGCGCCTACCGTGTGAATCTGCGGCATGGCGTCAGCCGCGTGCGCGCCGGGCAGCGGCACACGCTGGGCGTGATCTTCCACGACGCGGCTTGAACCGGGTGATCAGCGGCGGAACGGAGTCGATGCGCTTGGACGTCTGCGGCGTCGACCGAGCAGCTCTCGCGGCAGCTTGGCGGGCGTGAGGCCGGATCGACAGGTTCCGCGTTCTTCCAGCCGCTGGCCACGACTACTTCAACACGAGCACCATCACCCCGACCGCCACCATCGCAATCCCGCCCCATTCCCTCGCCGAAGGCCGCTCACCGAGAAACGCCACCGCGAAGACCACCACCAACACCAGGCTCAGCTTGTCCACCGGTGCGACCTTCGACGCCTCGCCGACCTTGAGCGCCCTGAAGTAGCAGGTCCAGGAGGCGCCTGTCGCCAGGCCTGACAGGACGAGGAACACCCAGGTCTTCGTCGACAGCTCGTACGGGTTCGACCACTGGCCGGTCGCATAGACGAACGCCGACAGCACGCCGAGGATGATCACGGTGCGGATGAGGGTCGCCATGTCGCTGTTCACGCCGGCGATCCCGACCTTGGCGAATATCGCCGTCAGCGCCGCGAAGACCGCCGACAGCAGCGCATAGACGATCCAGCTCGAGTTTGCTGCGGTGGTTGTCATGGGGTCGTGATGGTTGCGGGTAGTCGCCTCACCCGTCCGGCGACTTTACGGAAGCACGGTCAAGGAAGCTTGAGCCAGATTTCGTTGCGACGCATGAACCACGGTTTCCAGGGCGGGTCGTATCGTGAGTAGACCGGCTCGCCGGTGGTCGTGAGACCCGCCGCCTCGACGGCGTTGCGCAGTGTCGCAAGGTGGGCTTCGTAGTTGCTGTCCGACCAGAAACCCGAGTACCTGATGACAGCGAACCGTGCTGCCGGCACGGCCCTGAGATGGACCCTCGGGTCGGTGGGCTCGGGCAGCGTCTCGAGGGTGAACTCCGCCGGCATGACGAACTGGACGACGTAGCCGCCCTCGGTTTCGGTCTGCATCACGGGCGCGGTCATCTCGATCTTCTGGGGCTTGGCGGTTTGCACGGTCTGCGTCGCCGGGGCCGTCATCGCCATCGTGCGCTCGCCCTTGTTCTTGCCGAAGATGTAGCCCGCCAGGAGCTTGAAGCCATGGCTGCTGGCATCGCTCGCCGGGCCGGGGACCACGACCTCGGCCACGAGGTAGGGTGCGTACTCGCGCACTTCGACGCCGTCGAGTTGTTGGGCGACAGCGAACTTCGGTTCATCGATGGCGCGGGCCACGGTCATGCCTGTCATAAGTACGAGTGCGAGGGCCGCCGCCAGCAGGTTCTTCAAAGCGGGGTTCTCCGTTGTGGCAAGTGCCTCGGGCGCATGGTACGGCACGCAAATGCGGATGGCCTTGCGGGACTGCGCCGTCGCAGCACCTATGGAGCGCATCTGCGCCGACACGGCACTACGGACGCCGATGCGGTTGTCGCGGATCGCGCTTGGACCACAGCGGCCCGCCTTTGCAGAAGGGCGTGTCGGAGAAGCCGTCTGCCTGGCGCCTCGCAGCGAAAAACCCTTCCGCCTCTCGGCGGCCTGTATCTACCCAAAATCGATTTCGCCAAGCGGTAGCGGCTTCGAAGCGCAACCGC